>JALHVH010000291.1 GCA_022867105.1 Candidatus Aminicenantota bacterium | reverse complement strand
GACGCCGCGCTGTTACGTCATCGAGGATACGGCCCCGAATGCATTCGCCACGGGCCGCAACCCGCAAAAATCCGTCATCTGCGTCACGACCGGGATCCTGGAGAAGCTCAACCGGGTGGAGCTCGAGGGCGTCATCGCCCACGAGATGTCCCACATCAAGAACTACGACGTCCTCCTTCAGACTTTGGTCGTGGTCATGGCCGGCGTCGTGGCCCTCCTCAGCGACTGGATCCTGAGGACCTTCATGTGGGGGGGAGGGCGGAGAAGGAGCAGCCGCGACCGCGGGGCGGGAGGCGCGGGGATGGTCCTCATCGTCGTCGGCCTCGTCCTGGCCCTTCTTTCTCCGCTCATCGCGACGATCATCCAACTCGCCATCTCCCGCAAGCGCGAATTCCTGGCCGACGCAAGCGGGGCCATGCTGACGCGCTACCCGGCGGGCCTGGCCTCGGCCCTCCGGAAGATCTCCGCCGACACCGAGCCCCTCGAGGCTGCCAACAAGGCCACGGCCCACCTCTACATCGTCAACCCCCTCAAGGACATCAAGGGCGCGGTCAACAAGCTCTTCAGTACCCATCCGCCCATCGAGGAGCGGATCGCGGTGCTGGAGAAGATGTAGGAACCAGAAGACGAGTTCTCTCAATTACCTGACTTTGCCGCCATTTTCATACACGACACCGACGGAGGAGCTTCGAATCGACCTCTTTACCGACATACCGGAGATGCCTCTGGATGACCTTGCCGTCGACGCGGACGCTTTCGACTTCGGCCAGGTAGACGGCGTTGCCCCGCTTGATTTTCCAGAGGATTTCAGGCATTAAGATTGTAGTGAGCATTTTTGATGGAAAAGTCAGGTTATTAAAGGGACGGATCCGTAGCAAGAATTCATGGGCGATGTGTAATAGTATTGACACATGTCGATAAATATATATACTTTTACACATGGGGAAATCGAAAGAGCAGGCGGTAATTGACCTAGCCAAGAAACTGGGGACGATCCGTATCAAGGACCTCCTTAGCCGGGGAATCCATCCGGAATTCGCCAGGCGGCTGGTCAGTAAGGAAATTCTCATTCGCTCTGAACGAGGCCTGTACACCCTCGCCGATTCTGAAATCACGGAGCATCATGATTTCGCCCTAATCGGGAAGCGACTTCCAAAGGGAGTGATTTGCCTGACGTCGGCCCTGCGTTTTCACAACATCGGGACCCAACTTCCCCGAAAGATCTGGCTGGCTCTCGAAAAGGGGAGCGCCCAACCCCGTCTTTCTTATCCGCCGATATCGGTTATTCGACTCTCCGGCCCGTCCTTTTCTGAAGGGATCGATGAGCATACGATCGAAGGAGTCGTGGTCAGGATCTATAATCCCGCTAAAACTGTCGCCGACTGCTTCAAATTCCGGAATCGCATCGGGCTGGAGGCGGCCATCGAAGCGGTCAGAGAATGTCTCCATGAACGGGAGGCGACATCCGACGAGATTTATTCCTATGCCAAGATATGCCGGGTTTGGAACGTCATGAAACCGTACCTTGAAGCCATCCAATGAGCGTTGCTCAACTGACGAACCTCCCCGCCTCCGTAAAACAACGGCTGCTAAACATCTCCCGGCAGACTCAGGTCGAGTTCAACGTTCTACTGACGAAGTACGCATTGGAGCGGTTTCTCTACAGGATGAGCGTTTCGCGTTCCCGACTTCACTTCATCCTCAAAGGGGCTCTGCTTTTTGGAGTCTGGAGTAAGGAGCTGCACCGAACGACCCGCGATGCGGACTTTCTTAGCTTGCAGCCGCCCTCATTGGAACGTCTTGCCTCTGATTTCCGTAAAATTTGCGAAGTCCAGGCCGAACCCGACGGGATCAGGTTTCTTCCCGGGAGTGTCCAGGCGCAAGAAGTCCGCAGGCAGAACATTTTCGGGGGGATACGGATCACCCTTAGAGGAGTGCTGGGGAAGGCCAACGTCCATCTACAAATCGACGTGGGCTTCGGGGATGCGTGCATCCCGCCGGCGAAAATAGTCAGTTACCCCGTTCTCCTAGATTTCCCTGCCCCGCGACTGAGAGCCTACGCCCGTGAAACTATGATAGCGGAAAAATTTCATGCGGCGGTGGATCTGGGCATGAGAAACAGCCGGATGAAGGACTATTTCGATATCTTTTACCTTTCGCAAAAATTCGATTTCAAGGGGGAAGATCTGTCCGATGCTCTTGTCGCGACTTTCGAGCGACAAAGAACTCCTATTCCCCGGCGGACTCCCAGTGGGCTCTCGATTGATTTTGCGATGGATCCGATGAAAAGAGCTCAATGGAACCATTTCTTGATTCAGACGAATGCTATGAGTCTAGAGAAAGATTTTGCTGAGGTTGTTGAATCCGTTCGCAAATTCCTTATGCCTGCGGCCAGAGCGGCGGCGAGGGGAGAGTCTTTTGATAAGCTCTGGTCACCCGGAGGGCCGTGGCGGCCTCAAGAGATAGACAATGACGGGTGACGTCCATTCACGGAACAGCGGCCGTCCGTCCCACGCCCTGACGGAACGGAAGAGGCCCCTGCGGATCGCCCTGGCCATCACCGCGGCCATGATGCTTGTCGAGGCCGCGGGCGGGTTCCTGAGCCACAGCCTGGCCCTCCTTGCGGATGCCGGTCACATGCTGACCGATGTCGCGGCGCTCGGCCTCGGCCTCTTCGCCTTCTGGCTCTCGGCTCGCCCGCGCACGTCCGAGCGCACGTTCGGCTGGCGCCGCTTCGAGATCTTCGCCGCCTTCCTGAACGGGCTGGCGCTCTGGGTCATCTCAGGGTTCATCGGCTACGAGGCCTTTCTGAGGCTGAAATCTCCCCAGCCGGTCAAGAGCGGCCTGATGCTCACAATTGCCGCGCTCGGCCTCGTGGCCAATATCACCGTCGGGACGATCCTTTTCCGGAGCCGCGAGCGGAACCTCAACATCCGGGGGGCGTTCCTGCACGTCGTGGCCGACGCGCTGGGGAGCGTCGGCGTCTTGGCCGCGGCCCTGCTCATCAAGCTGACCGGCTCATACCTCTGGGATCCCATCGTGAGCGCGGGCGTCTGCGTCCTGATCCTGTGGAGTTCGGGCCGGCTCATCCGGGATTCGTTCCGCATTTTCATGGAGGGCGCGCCGGCGGGCCTTGACATCCCGGGCATGAACCGGGCTCTGGTCGAAGTCCCCGGCGTCCTCGACGTCCACGACTTCCACGTCTGGACGATTACCTCGGGCTTCATCTCCCTAAGCGCTCACCTGACGGTCCGGAAGGGGACGGACCCGCGGGCCGTCCTCCGGGACGCCAACAACATCCTGACATCCCGTTTCGGCATCCGGCACTCTACGATCCAGACCGAGGAGGCCGACGAGCCCTCTTGCCCGACCGGGACCTGCGAGGATCCGGGCTAAGGGCGGGGATCGAAAGGGGCGGGGACAAACGTGCGGGTCCGGAAGCGAACGTGCCGAAAAGACGGCGCCGGCCGCAACGATATGCAAGGGCCGCGTGTTTTTTCTTTTGCGACCACGGATTCAAGAGAAGGAGGACATTCGCATGAAGAATTGGTTCGTTCCCATCTTCGCGTTCTCTGTATTGGCCGTCGTCGGGCACTCCGGGGATACCCAGGCGGCCCTCCCCGAGACGCCGGCCGGCCGGCATGTCGAAGCCTATGTCAGAGCCTTTAACGCGGGGGAGTCGGCCATGCGGGAATTCTTCGCCGGCCACATAGCAAAGGGCGCGCTCCAAAAGACCCCCGTCGAGGCCCGGATGGAAAGATATAAGCAGATGCATGACCGTCTGGGCTCCCTCGAGCTTCAGAAGCTCGTCGAATCCCGAAGCGATTTTGTGAGCGTCGTCGCCCGGACGGCAAACGGCCCGTTCGTCCGACTGGATTTCCAATTCGAACCGGCCGAGCCGTTCGGGCTCCTCGGCATCCGCATCGAGGCCATGGAGGACGCCGGGGAGGAAAGCGCATCGGCGGCTGCTAAGAAAAACAACGACGAACTCCTTGCCGCCGTCAGGGAATACGGCGAAAAAGTGTCCCGCGCGGAGGATTTTTCCGGTGTCATCCTCGTCGCCCAAAACGGCGTTTCGCTCTTCGAGCAGGCCTACGGCTACGCCGACCGGGAAAAGAAGATCCCGAACCGCATCGACACGAAATTCAACGTCGGCTCCATCAACAAGTCCTTCACGGGGCTCGCCATCCGTCAGTTGGTCGCGGAAAAGAAGGTTTCGCTCGACGACCCCGTCGGGAAGTTCCTGCCGGACTATCCGAACAGGGACGCCGCCGCGAAGGTGACGGTCCGCCATCTCCTGAACATGACCTCGGGCGTCGGCGATTTCTTCGGCGACAGGTATGTTGCCGCGCCGAAGGAGAAGATCCGGTCGCTCGCGGATTATCTCCCGCTCTTCGCCGACAAGCCTCTCGAATTCGAGCCGGGCGCCAGGGAGCAATACTCCAACGGAGGATATGTCGTCCTGGGCCTGATCATCGAAAAGGCCTCGGGCGCGGATTACTACACCTATGTCCGAGATCACATCTTCAAGCCGGCCGGCATGAACGATTCGGCCTCGTATGAAAAAGATGCCGCGGTCCCCAACCGCGCCATAGGCTACGTCCGGGACGGTTCGTCCTGGAAGCCGAATTACGAGACCCTGCCCGGGAGGGGGAGTTCCGCGGGCGGCGGATATTCCACGGCGCGGGACCTCCTTAAATATACGATCGCCCTCGGCAAGGGAACACTCGCCGGAGCCGGCGAGGAGATACGCGGCGGGTTCGGGATCGCCGGCGGCGCCCCCGGGCTCAACGCGGTCCTCGAATGGGACCCTCAGAGCGGTTACGTCGTCGCCGTCTTGTCCAATCTCGGACCGCCGAGCGCCGAGCGCGTGGGCCGGCAGATCCGCTACTGGCTGCCTCGATGAAGGCGGCGCCACGCGGGTTCTTGACGAACCCGGGCCCGGCCGGCAGGACGCCTTAGTTTGTCTCCTTGGTCAGCGTCACCACGCCCGCGTTGGGCGAGGCCTGATACATGACCCAGCTCCCCGCATTGTCTCTGAGAACGGGCATGCGCTGGACGTGGCTTCCCTGCCGCACTTCGACAACGGACCACGCCGCCGGCACATTCGTCTTCAGCGTCAGCGGCAGGTCATAAATGTCGTCCTCTAAGTCGTGGCGGAGCGTCACTTCGATCGCATCTCCGGTCCGGGACGTTCCCGCCGTGCCGTGCATCCGTTCCCGCATGTACTTCGTCACATCCCCGAACGTCGCCACCCACACCCGATCTTTCTTCGACTTGATGGTGCGGAAATACTCCTCGAGCTCCGCGCCCGTCGTCGGTTCCCAGCCGACGCCGTCGACGCCGTGAAAAACCAGCACCAGCCACATGTTGTCGTGCGCGGCCACGGTGTCGACCCATGATCTCATCAACGTCGTTGGGGTCTTCGTCAGAACACCCCTCTGCCACTGCACGTATTCCTTGGCGGAGGCGGCGGGATCTTTTTCGCTGCTCCGATTGAGTTCTTCCAGGAACGGCTCGGGCATGCGGTTGCGCGAGGCCGGGTAGAGTGCCAGGGCGTGCCGGACGACGCGT
>JALHVH010000290.1 GCA_022867105.1 Candidatus Aminicenantota bacterium | reverse complement strand
TCTCACCAAACTCGGTCGGTTCACCGGAGCCCGTCGGAGCCCCGGAGGGAGGCGGGGGCTCCGGTCTGTTGGGCATGGCCGGTCCCATGACCTTTGCCAATCCGCCCCATTCAAACCCGACTTCGATGTTTTTCCCGTTGATGAACCTCACGTCAAAATCCTTTTTCTTTTTTCCGGCGGTTCCGAGATAGATCGTCATCCCGGATGATGATAGCCGCAGAACATCAGAGTGTCATAGCTTCGGAATTTATCGGTGGAGACGATCGATCCGCGACGGACCGTGCCAAGCGGGTCCTTCAGAATTCGAAGGCGAAACTGAAAGAACTGGGAGTGGAAAAGTAGAACGGAAGGGTTTTTCGCCCGAAGCGCTATCGGCATGTCGCCCGGGGGGGGGCGATTGACATTGCCGCCGCGGACAAGTATTATTAGACCAGCCGTTTAAAGAGGAGAAATCACATGAAAAGGTTTGCGTATGTCTTTTTGGCCTTTCCGTTTTTATGCGCTTTCGGCAGCCAGCAGGCGTCTGCGCCTTCTAAAATCGACGCTGAAAAATCTCTTATCAAGGCCGTCTTGGACAACTATATTGTCAGCATAGAGAAAGAGGATATCGATCTTTATGCCAAAGTCATGGCTCACGATCCAAGCATGGTGAATTTTGGGACTTCAGAAGAACCTATTGTCGGATGGGACGCATTGAAAAAACTCATAGAAGGTCAAAACGCAGCGCTTTCTGATACAAAGATCGAGGTGAAGGATCAGAAGATTCGCGTTGCGGCGAATAAGAAATTCGGCTGGGCGACATCCCTCTGGAATTTTCAGGCCAAAATGGGAGATAAGGCCATGGCTCTTCCCGTCAGGTGCACCTGGATCTTAGAGAAGAAAGCTGGCGCCTGGGCCATTATTCACTTCCACAAATCCGTGGCGGCGAAAGAGTAACAACAAATCTCGGCACGAAGCCGGCCCCCTACTTCACTCCAAGCGAGGGCCATGATGAGACGTTGGATATTTCTTCTGGCGTTCGGGACTTGCTTATTTGGGGCTGACCGCGTGCCCATGGCGGTCAACTTCCAGGATTCCGCATCCTACCGTTGGCTCAACAAGAAGGTGCTGGAGAGCCGCGTCCTGGACGACATGGAAAGCCTGGCCCATTGGACCGCCTTCACGAACGGCGCCGTCGCCCTGGTGGATGCCCGGGCCGTTGCCAAGGTCTCCGAAGCCAGCCGCCAGGTTACCGAAATGTCGCTCACCGGGGAGAGGTCCCGGGACGGAGGCCGGGCGCTCCGGATGCGCATCCCCGCCAAGCTCGACGTCCCCGGCCCGGAAAGCGGCCGGGCGTGGGGAACCGAGGGTGTCCGGCGGCGCTTCGACGGCGAGGACTGGCGCGCGTTCAATCGCGTCTCGCTGTGGATCCATCCGGATTGCCCCGGGCATTACATAACGGCGCTCGAACTCCGGCTTTATAACGAAGGCATCGAGAGACAGCCCGCGCTCTTCGGGCAGGAGGGCGAGACGACCGTCGTGCTCCGGAACCACGAGTGGAACCACGTCGTCTGGGAGATAGGCAACGTGGCGCGGGACAAGGTGGCCAACCTGGAAATCTCCTGCCTGATGTCCGGAAACGAACCGGAGGCGGCGGATATTCTCGTTTTTGACTTCGACCGTTTGGAGCTGGAGAGGGTGGAACCGGACTACGTCGAAGGATGGGGCGTGTGGCCCGGGCGGATCTCCTACAGCCATACGGGCTACCAGTCCGGCGCAACGAAGAGCGCCGTCTCGAGCGGCCTCGGCGCCCGGGAATTCCGGTTGATCGACCGGCAAACCGGGGAGGCGGTGCTCACCAAGCCCGTTCAGACGGTGACGACGCATCTCGGGAACTTCCAGGTGATGGACTTTTCCGAGGTCTGGAAGACCGGTTCCTACGTCCTGGAAGCCGGCGAGATGCTCACCCAGCCTTTCAGGATCGATCCGAACGTATGGCGGCAGACGATCATGAAAGCGCTTAACTTCTTTTATGCCGAGCGCTGCGGGATGGCGATACCGGGGGTGCACGGCATCTGCCACCGCGACTGGACGTCGGTCCACGGCGACAAGCGGATCGTCATCAACGGGGGCTGGCACGATGCCGGTGATCTCTCCCAGGGTCTCGGCAACACCGGCGAGGCCGTCTATGCCATGTTCAGCCTGGCGGAGAGGCTCCGCGCCAGGGGGGAAGACCCCGAGCTCTACGAACGCCTGGTGGAAGAGGCGCGGTGGGGGCTTGACTGGATCCTGAAGACGAGCTTCGGCGACGGCTACCGCTACGCGAGCTCCGCGAACAGCCGTAGGATGAACGGCATCATCGGAGACTTCGACGACATCACGTCGAAGGCCCGTAACAACCCCATGGAGAATTTCGTGGCTTCGGCCGCCGAAGCCATCGCCTATCGGGTGTTGAAGGAAAGCGACCCCCGGATTGCGGCTTATTCTCTGAAAATGGCCGAGGCGGACTGGCGCTTCGCGGTGGAGGGGATGGCCACGGCCGGCGCGCAGACTTCCCAGGAGCTCTGGCGCGGCACGTTCGACTCGGATGGCGTGGCGCACGACGTGGCATCGGCGGGGGTCCTGGCTTCGGCGGACCTGTGGAGGGCTACGGGGAACAAGCGTTATGCGGATAAAGCCGTCGAGCTGGCGAGGACCATCATGGATTCGCAGGAAAGGAAGCGGCCGGACTGGAACGTTCCGCTCCTGGGCTTCTTTTACACGAGCCCGGCGAAAGACCGGGTCCTCCACTACTGCCATCGGGGCCGAGAGCAGGCACCGATCCTCGCCATGACCCGGCTTTGCGAGGAGTTCCCGGACGATCCCGACTGGATGAAATGGTATTCTGCGGTGGCGCTTCATGCGCAGTACTTGAAAACCATCGCGAAGTTCACCGAGCCGTATGGTGTTATGCCCGCCTCGATCTACAAGGACGACGAATATCTGAACGTGCCCGAGAGCCGCCGGGAGTCGTTCCGGAAGCAGGTCCTCGAAGGCATTCCGCTGGGGGAGGGGCGTTACCTGCGGCTTTTCCCGGTATGGATGGATTATCGCGGGCACTTCGGGACGATCCTGCCGCAGGCCCAGGCGCTCGTCAATGCCGCGCACCTTCGCGGGGACCTGGAGGCGGCCCGGCTTTCAGAGCGGCAACTAGAGTGGGTGATCGGCCGGAATCCCTTCTCGCAGAGCACCATGTGGGGCGAGGGCTACGACTTTACGCCGCTTTACGCGCCTTTATCCGGCGACATGGTGGGAGCCCTTCCCGTGGGCATCCAAACCCGCGGGGACCGCGACGTGCCGTATTGGCCGGTGCAGAGCACCTGGACGTATAAAGAGGTCTGGGTCCACCCTGTGGCCCGATGGATCTGGCTCATGCGGGACCTTGCCGGTCCGGCGCTCGTCGAAGGACAGGCGAGCTCGGAGGTCGAGTTTAGAGAGGCGATTTCGGGGCAACGAATCTTGGTCCAAGCGGACTCGGCCACCGGGCGATTCCGAGCTATGTTGCCGGAAGGGAAGTACTTGGTGCGGTGCCACGGGGAGGAACTGACACGGACTTTTCTGCCGAGCGCGACATATGAACTGGACCTCCGTCCCGGGCGGGCGTTGGATTTCGAGGTTTCCGGGACTACGTCCGGCACGGGGGAAGTGATGATCAAAGTGAATGCGCGGGGCAGCGGGGGTCACCGTTTCGGCATTCGTGCGGACAATCTCACGCTTATCGGCCCCCGGAAGGAATTGATCCTGAAACCGGGATCCGCAGGCACTCTGGTATGGCGCGGCCGGATCATTTCTCCCGACACTCCCTGGGTCGCGGTCGTGATACCGGATGACGACCTATCCCTGCGGAAAGAAGTGATGGGGGCCGGCTGGGAGCGCTGACGGGTTGCCGCCTTACGAGGACTATCCCATCATGAATCCGAGGGGAACGGTTTTCGGTCGAATTCGTATATCACTTTGAGATGTGATATAAAAATAATAAGGTTTTGATTCGCGAAAAGGAGGCTGTCATGTCTGAAAACCGTCCCACCAACTCCAGCCGGATATTTTGGGGCCTGGTCCTAATCCTCGTCGGGGTCCTGGTTCTTTTCGAGCGCTTCGGCTTTCACGATCTCGGGTATCTGCTTTCGACCTGGTGGCCCGCGATCTTCATCCTGATCGGGATTTCGATCCTCCTCGGGAATGGATTCCGCCGTCCGGGCGCGGGGCTGTTTTTCATCATTTTCGGAGGGCTTTTCCTCCTCCGGGAACTTGACATCCTCGAATACGACGTCTGGCATTATATCTGGCCGGCCGGCCTGATCGCCCT
>JALHVH010000041.1 GCA_022867105.1 Candidatus Aminicenantota bacterium | reverse complement strand
TTTCCATCATGAAGGCGCCCTGGAGCGGCGTCATCGCTTCCAAGAACGCCGAGGTCGGGGACGTGATCAATCCCATGATGGGCGGTTTCTCCGCGGCCACGGGCGTTCTCACCCTGATGGATTTCGCGAGGGTCAAGGTCGCCGTGGAAGTTTCCGGAAACGACATCTCCCGCGTCCGGAAGGGCCAACCGGTCCTCCTGAAGACTCCTTCGCTCCCGGGGCGCGAGTTCAAGGGCGAGGTGACCATCGCCAACATGACCGCCGACCCTTCGACCAAGAAGTTCCTCGTCGAAGCCGTTTTCGATAATCCCGGGCTGGAATTGAGGCCCGGCACGTTCTGCGAAGTGACGTTCGAGGTCAACAGCCATGAGTCGGCCCTGGTCGTTCCCCAGCGGGCCGTTCTGGAAAATGCCCACGTCATCGTTGTCGAGAACGGCAAGGCCGTCAAGCGTGACGTGACCCTCGGGATCCAGAACACGACGTTGGTCGAGGTCCTGAACGGAGTCGCCGAGGGCGAGGTCGTTGTCGTCGAAGGCAATTTCGGGCTTGAGGCAGGCGCGTCCGTCCAGATCGTAGAAGAGGTCAAATCATGAGGCTCCCCGAATTTTCGGTCAACAAGCGTGTCACGACGGCCATGGTGGCCATGATCCTGGTCGTCGTCGGCTTCATTTCCCTCTCCAAGCTTGGCCTAGATTTCTTTCCGGACATTGATTTCCCAACGGTGTCCGTCATCACGACCTACAGCGGCGCTTCTTCGGAAGACATCGAAACGACCATCACCAAGCCCCTGGAGCAGATCGTCAGCTCGGTCAGCCGCATCAAGAAGGTCACGTCGCAGACCTCGGAAGGGGTCTCCGCCATCAGCGCCGAATTCGAATGGGGGACGAACCTCGATTTCGCCGCCCAGGACCTGCGGGACCAGATCGGCATGTACAAGAACTATCTCCCGCCCGACGCCTCCGAGCCGTTGGTCGTCAAGTTCAACTTCAGCCAGTTCCCGGTCATCTTTTGGGGGATCACCTCCGACAGGCCGGTCTTCGAGTTGAAGAAGCTCATCGAGGACGAAGTGTCCCCGAGGCTGGATAGGATCGACGGCGTCGCTTCGGCACAGGTCTTTGCCACCGACATCCGCGAGGTCCACGTGGACGTGGATAAAAGGGCTCTGGAGTCCCGCAACCTGACGCTCGACCGCGTCGTCATGGCCCTTCAGGCCCAGAACAGCAACACGCCGGCCGGGAACCTCGTCGAGCGCTACACGGACCGCCTGGTCCGGACCCTCGGCCAGTTCGCGTCGCTCACCGACATCCGGCGCACGATCATCGGATCGGGCCCGAAAGGGGAGCCCATCTATGTCGATGACGTAGCGGAGGTCAAGGACACGATCAAGGAAGTGCGCTACGAGGCCCGCATCCAGGGCGAAAAAGGCGTCTTCCTGATCCTCATCAAACAATCCGGGGCCAACACCGCCCTCGTCGGGGACGCCGTGCACAAGGAGATGAGCAAGATCCTGCCGTCCCTCCCGGCCGATATCAAGTTCCATCAAGTCATGGACCAGTCCGAGATGGTCAAGGACGTCACGAAGCGGACCACCGACAACGCCTGGCAGGGGGGCCTTCTGGCCATCGTCCTGATCTTCATCTTCCTCCTCAACTGGCGGCCGACACTCATCATCGCCTTGGCTATTCCGTTGTCCATCGTCACGACGTTCATCGCTTTTTATGCAGCCGGTTACACCTTGAACATGTTGACCCTGGGGGGCCTAGCCTTGGGGGTGGGGATGCTCGTGGACAACGCCATCGTCGTCATCGAGAACACCTTCCGGCACATCGAGGAGGGGATGGACAGCAAATCGGGCTCCGTCGTCGGAGCATCCGAGGTCGGCATGGCCATCACGGCCTCGACCCTGACGACGATCGTCGTTTTTCTGCCCATGGTCTTTGCCACCGGCATCACGGCCAAGCTTACCAGGGGCCTGGCCCTGGCCATTACCTTCTCGCTGATCTCCTCGCTTTTCGTCGCCCTGACGATCGTTCCGCTTCTCTCCTCCTTCCTCTTCCGGAAAACGAAGACCATCCGCCGGGACCAGGAACCCTCCGGGAAGAAACCTTGGTATCGATCCTGGCAGGGTTTCGAGAACGCCAAGGCTTATTATCGGCGCCTGCTTGAGGCGTCGCTTCGCCGGCGCCTGCTCTTCCTCCTCTCGGTCATCGGGGCGTTCGTCCTGTCCCTGGTCCTCGTCCCCATCCTGGGGACGGAGTTCATGCCGACCATGGACCGGGACATGCTCTTCCTCAAGCTCAGCATGCCCGTGGGGACCTCCCTCGCGGAAACGAACCGCGTCACGCTTCTCGTCGAAAACCTGGCCAAGCAGGAGCCGGAGATCACCATGGTCTCGGCCCAGGTCGGGTCTGCCGCCGAGGTCAGCCCCTCGGATTCGGGTTCGGCCTCGTCCGCGGCCGGCCCCCATGAGGCCGTTTTTTACGTCGGCCTGAAGAAAAAAGAGCAGAGGTCCCGGAACGCGGACCAGATCCTGGAAGGCATCCGGGCGAAACTGCCCAAGATCAAGGACGCCAAGTTCGAGTCCCTCGATATTTCCGCAAGTTTCATGGGCGGAGCCCAGACTCCCATCGACATCAAGCTTTTCGGAAAGGACCTCGACGTGCTCAAGCGGACGGCAACGGTCATCGTGGACCGGATCAAGGGCATCGAGGGCGTGCGGGATGCGACCCATACCCTGGCCGCGGCCAAGCCCGAATACCACATCCGCATCGACCGCGAAAGGGCCGCGCAGATGGGGCTCATGATCGGCCAGGTCGGGGCGACCGTCCAAGCGGCGACCCTGGGCAAGGTGGCCACGCGCTACCGGGACGCCGACGAAGAGGTCGACGTCCGCGTCCGCTTCAAGATGCCGTATCGGGACAGCATCGCCGAGGTCGGGAACATCCCCCTGTTTACGGCCCTCAACAAGACGGTTTACCTGGACCAGATCGCCACGATCGAAAAGGGAAGCGGGCCGATGCAGATCAGCCGCGAAAACCAGTCCCGGCGTGTTTCCATCACGGGGAATATCGCCGGCCGGGACCTGGGAAGCGTCGTTCGAGACATCAGGAAAAGATTAAGCGGCCTGGATAAAGAGCTTCCTCCGGGCTATTTCATTGAATACGGGGGGGCTTACGAACAAATGATCGAGGCTTTCAAGGTCCTCTTCGCCGCCATGGCCCTGGCCACGCTTCTCATCTACATGGTCATGGCCTCGCAGTTCGAATCCCTCCTCCACCCGTTCATCATCATGTTCACGATCCCCCTCGGGTTCATCGGCGTCGTTATCGGGCTCTTGGTCACGGGGAGGCCGGTCAACCTGCCTGTCATGGTCGGCTTCATCCTCCTGGAGGGGATCGCCGTCAACAACGGCATCGTCATGATCGACTACGTCAACCAGCTGGTCAGGAGCGGGATGGAGAAACGCAAAGCCATTCTCCTGGGATGCTCGACGCGCCTCAGGCCCGTCCTTCTGACGGCCTTGACCACCATCCTGGGGATGCTGCCCATGGCCTTGGCCACGTCCTCCGGGGCGGAATTCAGGGCCCCGATGGCCGTCACCGTCCTCGGGGGCCTCGCGGCCACGACGTTCCTGACGCTGTTCGTCATCCCGATCGTCTACAGCTATTTTGAAAAGGTGAGGTTCAAGGAAAAGAAGGGCTAGGTTCCGCGGGTCTGGTCCCGTCCGGCTACATCTTGTATTTCAAAAAGGCCCCGACGCTTCCATAGCGGTCGAGCCGGGTGGTCGCATCGATCTGCTTGACGGCGCATTTGTGCTTCAGGGCCGCCTCGATAGCTTCGTCGATGACGTCCGCGACGTGGCCTGTTTTCCTCCGGCAGACCGGGCAGATCTCATCCTCGAGATAGAGGAACTTGCAGTTGGGGCAGGCGCGGCCTTCCTTTGAATAGTTGTGGGTCACGACCAGGGTCTGGACTTCGAACTGGTTGAGCCTGTGCAGGGTCTCCCTGACCCCCGAGCAGGCCCTGCCTCCGCGTTCGAGCTCGGCGATGAGCTTCCGGACGACCTCCGACGCCTCGTCCGTCTTCAGCACGCTCTCGAGCTCCCCGGCCTCCTTGAGGACCGCCGCGGCGGAATCGGCAGGCTTGGCCTTCATCCGGCCCTTGAGGCGGTCCTTGACATAGGCGTGAAGGAGCGGCTCGAGGACGGGATAGGAGTTGTCTTCGCAGCCCAGGAACAACGATTCGAAATGGTTCTTCTTGAAGATATCGAACATCATCCGGGAGGCCTTCTTGAAGTGCTCCAGGACATGGGCTTCGATATGCCGCTCGATACGCTTGGACTCGTTGCCCTCGTATCCTCCTTTCTTCACCCGGCTCGGGACGTTGCTGGTCAGACTGCCGAGAGGGGTGATCTCCCCCATGAAGACTTCGTACCACCGGGCCTCCCGCCGGCTGATGAGGAAGACACAGACGCGCCGGTACTTGTCCAGGATGGCCGGGAGCGGCCGGACGTAAAAATTCTGGTCGACGACGAACCTGTTCCTGGGGCCGTGGGGGAGGAACAACGGCAGCCAGAAGCCTTTCCGGGAACACGCGAACAGCGCGAGCCCTGCGTGGTTGAAGGTCCCGAGGTTCTGGGCGCAGAAGGCGCTGATCTTCTCCAGGTCAAGGGCCAGGGATTCCTTCTTCTCCCGGGCGACGTCCATGGCCTCAAGGCGCGCTTTGCCCTCGTTGAGGAGTTGCTTGAGCGAGACGGAGATCTCTTTCTTTAACAACCGGCTCTTGTCGGTATCCAGATATAATGACGTCACGGGGAAGTTTTCGGTCTTGAATTGCGTCAGGGATTCGATCTGGGCGCGGCCTGTGAATTTCATGAAACCTCCTTAGGGATTATCGGATCCAAGCGGGCCCGTTGAACGGGGCTGGTGAGATGAAGGCACTGACTTAAAGATAACGGCCGGGCCGGCGTTTGTCAAGTTGACGCAAAGAGCGCCTTTACAGAGGGTCCTTTTCCGACTATAATGAACGCCTTGACCTGAGACTTTTCAGGCTGCGGAAGTGGCGGAATTGGCAGACGCGTAAGCCTCAGGAGTTTATGGCCGTAAGGCCGTGGGGGTTCAAGTCCCCCCTTCCGCACCAGCATTTTTCCCATGCCCTCCTCTTAACATCACGGCCCTCGAAGGCCAGGACGCATTTCTTTTCGTGTGATTAGGGCCATGGCGCCCCGAGCCTAGAATTCCTTCTCGCACGAAAAGAAATGCCTCCGTCCAAGCTATAGACCCAACCCACATTAAATGGAAGAGGATCTGCTATAATGATGCCAAGGATCCGATGACATGAAAAGACTCTACGGGGCGACCATCTTCGTGGCACTGGCTCTGTGGACCTCCTGCCGGCTTTACAACCTGGAGCGGAAACTGGGCCCCGGGGACCGGGACTTCGTGTCCAAGGTCCAATACATCATGACCGGGGAGGAGAGGAAGATCTTTCTTGAGCTCCCCGACGCCGAGAAGGCCAACTTCAAGGAGGAGTTCTGGAAACGCCGCGACCCGGATCCGGATATCGAGGAGAATGAGTACAAGGACGAGTACTTCAAGCGCGTGGACCAGTCCGGCGAGATCTTCCACGGCGAGGGGAGGCCGGGATGGCTGACGGACCGCGGCCGGATCTACATCCTCTTCGGCCCGCCGAGCGAGAGGATGACCTATCCGATGGACGCGGGGGGCTACTGCCGCGAGGTCTGGTATTACGGGGGGTTTCCCGTGATCTTCATCGACGAGCACTGCTCGGGGAATTTCACCATGACCGCGATCAACCTGGAGCACCTCCAGGAGCTCAATATCGCCCAGGCCTACTTCCAGAAGACCTTCACCCAGGAGAAGAAGTTCTTCGACTACGACGTCGTCATCCGGAAGAAGATCTCCGGCGGCAACCGGTATGAGGGGACCATCGTCATTGACGTCCCTTACAGGGGCCTTTGGTTCATCGCCCGGGACGGCAAGCTCGGGACGACCATGGACGTCCAAGCCGTGCTGAAGACCGGGTCCGGGGCGAAGTTCTGGAGCGATCGGAAGACTTTCGAGATCTCGGCCGGGGAGGATGAGCTGAAAGCTCGCCGCGAAGAGTCCTACAAGATCGAGTTTCCTTTCGTCTTGGAAGGAGATCTGGACGCTCTCCGGCAGGGGAAGAACATGCTCGAGCTGACTATCAAGAATTCCACGGAAAGCGAAGAGCTCAGGAAGGCCATCGAGTTCCGGCTGGATTAGAACTCGACGCTCAGGCTGACCTGCACTGTCCGGGCGCCGCGCGCGTACAGATACTTCTCGAACGTCGGGCTGATCACCCGTCGTCCCAGGTTCGAGTTTTCCGCCGCCGGGAACCAGAATCCCGCGTCATTGAGGTCCAGCAAGCTCGACTTGCGGCCCAGCAGGTTGAAGACGTCCGCGAATAACCTCAGCCTCTTCCGGTTCCTCAGCATGAACTCCTTTTCGATCCTCAGGTCCAGGCTCTCGTCGAAACTCGTGCGCCGGGAACCAGGTCTCTCCAGGAAGACCGTGACGGGAGCGGCCGTGACGCCGTTCAGCCGGGTCCAGGAATCCGGAGGCAGGATGGTCACGGACCTGGCCCACGGCGCCCCGCTCCAGCCTGAGAAATAAAGGGTCAAGAAGAAATCCCAGGGGAACCTGTAGGTGCCCATGAGCCGGATGGAGATCGACCGGTCCAGGTCGAGCCGGGAGTCTTCCGGAACATTGACGAAGGAGTTGGGGGTGCCGACGGCCGTGGAGAACCCCGAGGAGGCCGCCGCGTTGAGTCCGACGTTTCCCGTGGCCTTGCCCCAGACCACGGAACCGTAGAACTGCCAGTTGTCGGACATCCGCTTCCGGACCGTGAACTCCAACGCGCCGTATTTCCTCTTGAGCTGGGGAACGTTCTGGAGGCGGTCGAAGACGGCGGGGGCGGAGTCGGACCTGAAATAGACCGTCACCGGGGTTCCCGGGTAATCTCCCGCGGCGGGAACGATCGTCTTGAAGGGGACCCACCAACTCTGGGACGGGCCGTCCGCGGAATACCACTCGATGCCCGAGTCGGGATCGTAGAGGACGTTCTCCAGGATGTTCGTTTGGTTCTTGACGATGTATTCGAGGGACACCGTCAGGTCCTTCAGGGTCTCCTGGTGGAGGCCGACGGTTAACTCGTTCGTGTAAGGCGCCTTGGCGTCCGGAGAGACCCGTTGCTTGAAATAGCTTTCTTTGTATATTCGGTATTCATCGGGGAAGAGGGCATAAGTGTCGGTGGGGTCCACTTTGCCGTTTCCGTCCTCGTCGTACCATTCGAACGAATGGGAGCGCGTCGGCGGGAAAGGCGCCATCTCCTGGATGGTGCCGAGGTTGAGGTATTCCGAATACCGCGAGAACGAGGCCTTGAGGATGGACCTGCCGTTCCCGAAGAGGTCCAGGCTCAGCCCGGCCCGCGGCGAAAGGGCATTCCAGACCATCACCTGGTCCCAGGCCTGGATAACGTTCCGATCGTAAGGGTTCAGGCCGTAGGCAGGTTTGATCAGGTCGGTCCCGATCTTGATCGATACGGCGTTCCCGCTTTGGTCCTTGGAAATGGCCGGAAGCCGGGCCGCGCTGCGGTCGAACCTCAGGCCGAGGTGGATGGTGGCCCGCTGGGCGATGGTCAACGCGTCCTGGACGTAGAAGCCCAGCCGCTTCATCTCCTCCTTGAGGATCAAGCCGTCTTCGGCCTTGCTGGCGAGGGAAAATGAGATCAGCCCCTTGCCCACGGCCTTTCCGGTCTTGGGAGAGACGGCGGTCCCATAATAATAGGGGTTTCCCGCGAAATACGTCACGGCGAGATTGTCGTCCTTCCAGGTCGTCAGGTCCCCGTAACCGTCCTCATATTCCGCTCCGGCCTTGAGTTCGTGGGCGATTCCCATAATTCCGTTCTGGATGCGCGTGATGGACACCGCCGCCTTGAACCGCCGCTCCGTCGACTTCTCGTTGAACGGAGCGCTCCCCCAGACGCGGCCCGATACCTCATCGGTGTAATAGGGAAGGTTCTGTCCGTCGATGTTGAGAAGAAGGGGCTTCGAGCGCTGGGCGAGCCCGACGGAGAGGTCGACGAACGTGTTTTGGTCCATCCTGTAATTGACGATCCCGGAAGCCGTGAACAGGCTATCGTGGTCCAGGACCCGGCTGGTTTCCTTGGGGGTGTTTAGCGACAGGAGGGGTTCGTAGACGGGCTGGTACTGGTTCTGGTAATTGACCGAGGCGATGGCCCGGATATTTGAAGTGACCTGGGTGCTGATTTTGAGGAAGGTCATGAGGTTCCGGTCGCGCCAGCGATAGCCGTCATGAACGGTGCCGAGCGGGTCCGTCCAGGGTTGGAACGGGGCCTCCTTGGACCGCAGGTCCAGGCGGGCATTCGTGAAGTACCAAGCCCGGTCCTCCAAGATCGGCCCGCCCATGTTGAGAGAGAAATCCCAGTGCCGTTGGGCCGCGGGCGGGGTCGCGAGGCCTTTCTCGTCCAGGTCCTGTTCCGACCAGAGCTCTTTGGAGAGGGACCCGCTCGAATGGGTGAAACGGAGGTCGCCAAGGAACTGGTTCCCGCCGGACTTCGTGACGATGTTGATGAACCCCCCCTCGGCGGGATAGGTTTCTGCGGGATGAGAGGTCGTCTCGAACTCAACTTCTTCGACCACGTCGACGTTGAGGTTCGCGAGAGGGGTCATGGTCAAGGGGTCCGTGACGTCGGTCCCCCCGAAGACGAAGGTGTTGGCCCGGACGGTCGAACCGTGGACAGCGAAGTCCCGGTCGGGGAAAGCCGGGTCCGCGACGACGCCGGGCGCCAACCCGGCGATCGATGAGAAATCCCTGGTCAGGGGAGCGTGACGGAGGATGTCTTTGTCGGCCACGAACGGGTTCTTGGCGGACAGGGTGTCGACCAAGGGCGTGGCCCCGAGGCTCGTGATCTCCTCCTCGATGTCCGTGGCTTCCAGCTTGAAGTTCAAGGTCATGGCCTTCCCGACGCTCATGCGGAGGTTGTCGACATTGACCGTCTTGAATCCAGGCATCTCCACCGTCACCTTGTACGTCCCGGGCGGCAGTTGGATGAAGGCGTAGCTTCCCGTGTCGGCGGTGATGTAGTTCTGGATCCCGAGCAGGGCGGGCGAGGAGACGTAGATGAAGGCACCGGGCAGGGGATAACCCTGTTTGTCCGTGATCCGGCCTTTGAGGGAGCCGGTGAGGCGGTCGGCGAACGCGGTGGATGCGAGAGCGAGGACCAAGAAAAGCGCCGTTAGGGCGGGACTCGGTTTCTTGACCACGGGAGCCTCCTTCATCACCGGCTTATTTCCTTGATAGTCTGCGATTTAATTCTCATTTCGACTCGGACATTATATCGTTTTTTCCGCTTGAGATGCAAAACATATAAACGGCCGCCTGACCGGAATGGTTGCGCTTAGGGCCGGAGCGGAAGGGTCAATAACTCCCGAGTGAGGCTTGGTCCCCGGCCCAGGAAGCCGCCCCGATGAGGCCCGCGTCGTTGCCCAGGCCGGCCTTGTCTATGGAACAGCATGCGAAAGACACCCGGTGGGACCGCCTCCGGGCCTCTTCCACGGCAGGGGCCAGGAGGTATTCTCCCGTCGTCATGACCCCGCCGCCCAGAATGATCCTTTCCGGATTCAAGAAGTTGATGACGATACCCAGGCCGATCCCCAGGTAATAGCCGCAGCGGGCGAAGCTCTCCCGGGCGGCCGGATCGCCCTGTTTGGCCCGGTTGTAGACGTCCTCCGAAGTCAGCCCTTCGTCCCTTCCGGCGAGCGCCGTGTAGTTCCTGACGATCCTGGGGGCCGAGGCCTCGGTTTCCAGACAGCCGACGTTGCCACAGTTGCACTTCGACCCTTCGGGGTTGACCGTAATGTGGCCGAGCTCTCCGGCGAAACCGCATTGGCCCTGCCAGAGCCTGCCGTCGAGGATGATCCCGGACCCTATGCCCGTCCCGACCGTCAAGAGCACCAGGGACCGGGCGCCGCGCCCGGCCCCCTGCTTGTATTCGCCGAAAGCGGCCATGTTGGCGTCGTTGTCGATCCGGAAGGGGACGTCCAGAAATTTCTTAAAGGCCGGGACGAGATCGAAGCCGTTGAGGCTCGGGTAATTAGGGGAGTGGAGGATCTTCCGCTCTCGAAGGCTGAAGAACCCGGCGAAGCCGAACCCGGCGGCTTTGATCCTCCCCGGATGGCCCTTCTTGAGGTCCCGCCAGAGGCGTTCCAGGAGGCCGAGAAGTCCGTCTATGGAATCCGGGCTGGGCGTCTTCTCCTTGAGGACGATCGCTCCGCTTTCGTCGATGAGTCCATACTTGAGATGGGTGCCGCCTAAGTCAAAGCCCGCGTAAAGCCGTTCGTTCATCTCTTCTTTCCCAGGACCGCGTAGTTCACCGGCGCGAACAAGAGGTCGTTCAAGCGATCGAAGTTCTCGTTCATCACCGAGGTCCTTTCGTCGGCGCCCGGAAGTTCCCGGAGCCGCTCCGCGTCCAGGGGGGCCGAATAGCGGACCTCGACGTCCGAGAACCCCACGCTCTCGAGCATGAACTGGAGGGCCCTGGGATGAACGGGTTTCTGGTGGCTGAGGTCGAGGAAGTAGATTTGGACAAGGGCGAAGACCGAAGCCGGGTTCACGGTCTCGAGGACGATCGTCCCGCCAAGGGCGAGCTTGGCGTAGGTCGTCTCGATGAGCCTCTTGAGGTAAGCCGGCGGCAGGTGTTCGATGACCTGGGAGGAGAAGATGCCGTCGAGCGAGCCGTCCGGGGCCTTGGCGAGGCGGTCTAAAATATCCCCCTTCCGGCAGTTCAATCCTTTGTCCAGGCAGATGTCGATCATCTGTTCGTTGAGGTCCACTCCCTCCCCTTCGATGCCGTTCTCCCGGAGGAGGTCCAGGAACTCTCCCCGGCCGCAGCCGAGGTCCAGGACCTTGCCGCCTTTCCGGAAGGCGTCCAAGTAGCCGATCTGCTGTTTCCGGATGTCCTCTTCGGAGCCGCGGAACCTGTTCTCGAACCCTGCGTAGCGCCAATCCTCGAGGGGCCCGAGGGCGGCCCGAACATCGGCGGGGGACGGCTTCTTCCCTTTTTTCAGGGCCAGGATGAGGGAATCCAGTTTCTCCCTGATGAGGAAGAACTTCTTCATCAGGATCTGGACGTCCTTGTATTCGACGGCGAGCTTGTCCACCCGCCACTCCATGCTCTTGAAGATCATGTTCAGGTGATTGTTTCCCAGCGCGGTCCTTTCCCGGTCCTTTGCGTCCATCAGGGGGGGGAGCTTCCTGATGAGCTCGAGGACAGCGGCCGTTTGGGCGCGTGTCTCCCTGGCCTGGTCATCGAGGAGCGTAAGGGCGGCCGCGGCCAGGCTGACGAATTCCGCCGGGGCGCTGGGACGTTTGAGCCCGAAAAGGGGCTTTTTTTGGGACAGCAGGATTTTGAGGGACCCGGCCAGCTCTTCCAGGCGGGCGAGGGCCTTTTTCATGTGGGCGGACCTCCGGACGAGCGAGTATTCAGCGTCCTTCGCTTCAGCCTCGGCGGCGCTCCGGGCGAGATCATCCTCCTTCGACCGGCGCTCTTCGGCGAATTTCTCGAGGGTCCGTTTCATTACGGATCAGTTGGAGGGAGGGGCGTCCTTCCCGGCGGGCTTGTCCTTGTCGTCGTCTTCCTTGGTGTGCATCGACTTCTTGAAGTTCTTGATCCCTTCGCCCAGGGACTTGCCGAGGTCGGGGAGCTTCCGGGCGCCGAAAATGATGATGACGATGAGCAGGATGAGCAGGAGTTCCGTGGGTCCGATGGGTCCGAATAAAAACATGAAAACCTCCTAAATCTACGTCTCAACGGTACTTGAGTCATGGGGAAAAGTCAAGATGATGGGGCGGCGCTCCGATGGACGGGCGGGAGCGATTCGTTTATACTGTCCCGGTGAAGAACATCCGGAATTTTTCGATCATCGCCCACGTGGACCACGGCAAATCGACTCTGGCCGACCGGTTCATCGAGGCGACGGGCGCCCTGTCTCCCCGGGAGCTGAAGGAGCAGGTCCTCGACACCATGGACCTCGAGCGGGAGCGGGGGATCACCATCAAGGCCCAGACCGCCCGGCTCCTCTACACGGCCAAATCCGGCGAGGAATACGTCCTGGACCTGATCGATACGCCCGGCCACGTGGATTTCTCATACGAGGTCTCGAGGAGCCTTTTGGCCTGTGAAGGGGCCGTCCTGGTCATCGACGCCTCCCAGGGGGTCGAGGCCCAGACGCTGGCCAATGCCTGCCTCGCGGTCCAGAACGACCTTCTCCTCATCCCGGTCATCAACAAGATCGACCTGGTCCAGTCCGAGGTCGAGCAGACCCTGGACCAGATGGAGAACATCGTCGGCCTCAAGCGCAAGGACGCGCTTCTCGTCAGCGCCAAGAAGGGGACGGGTGTCGACGCCGTCCTCCAAGCGATCGTCGATCGCATCCCGCCGCCGAAAGGCGATCCCGAAGCGCCGCTCAAGGCCCTCCTCTTCGACTCCTGGTTCGACTCCTATCGGGGTGTTGTCGTCCTCGTCAGGATCATCGACGGCGAGCTCCGGACCGGCGACAAGATCCTGCTCATGGCCGCCGACGCCGACTACGAGGTCGAGGAGCTCGGCTACCTGACGCCGAAGCCTGTCAAGGTGGACAGGCTCCTCGCGGGCGAAGTCGGTTACGTCATCGCCGGGATCAAGAAGCTGAGCCACGCCCGGATTGGGGAGACCATCACCCTCAAGAAGGGCCCGACCGCTCATGCCCTGCCTGGGTTCAAGGAGGCCAAGCCCATGGTCTTCTGCGGCATGTTCCCGGCGGGAGAGAGCCGCATCGAGGACCTCCGGGACGCCCTGGAGAAGCTCCGGCTGAACGACGCCTCGTTCCATTATGAGCCGGAAAACTCGCCCGCCCTCGGCCTCGGGTTCAGGGCCGGGTTTCTCGGCCTCCTCCATCGGGAGATCGTCCAGGAACGGTTGGAGCGGGATTTCCAGCTGAGCCTGATAACGACGGCCCCGAGCGTCAACTACCGCGTGACCACGACGACGGGCGAGGTCCTCGATATCAAGAACCCCTCCCAGCTCCCCGATCCCCAGAAGATCACGAAGATCGAGGAACCCGTCATCCGGGCCCTCATCCTGACACCGGACAAGTATCTGGGCAACATTTTGAAACTCCTCGAGGGCAAGCGCGGCGAGCAGAAGAAGATGGAATATATCTCCGCCCAGCGCATCCTGCTGACCTACGAGCTTCCCTTGAACGAGGTCGTCTTCGATTTCTACAACCAGCTCAAGTCCTGTTCATCGGGATACGCATCGATGGATTATGAATTCGTGGGCTACCGGCAGGAGGCCCTGGTGAAGCTGGACATCCTGATCAACCGCGAGGCGGTGGACGCGCTGTCCCTCATCGTCCACGAGGACAAGGCCTACAACATGGGGCGGGCGCTCGTGGAAAGGATGCGCAAGGTCATCCCGCGGCAGCAGTACGAGGTCGCCCTCCAGGCTGCGATCGGCAATCGCATCATCGCCCGCGAGACCGTCAAGGCCTACCGCAAGGACGTCCTGGCCAAGCTCTACGGCGGCGACTACACCCGCAAGATGAAGGTCCTGGAAAAGCAGAAGGAAGGCAAGAAGCGCATGCGCCGGGTCGGCAAGGTCGAGATCCCCCAGGATGCGTTCTTGGCGATTCTGGAAATCAAAGATAAGTAGCCGCGGGCTCTGGACGCTCTCCACCTCGCCTGCGCCCTCGAATGGAAGGCCGGAAGTGATGAATTCCTGAAGCGGCCGGGGCCCATGATCCGAACCGGCGGAAATTTGGGTTGATTCTTCCGCCCAAATAAAGTACAAGATACCTGATGGATAAGAAAAGGGCCGAACATGTTCTCGACAATGGCGTCAAAGTGCTTGCGGAATTCCTGCCGCTGAAAACGTACATCTATTTCCCCGTGCTCTACTCCATTTGCGTCTGGGCGGTGCGGCGGATCTTCGACCTGAAGGAACGGGTCCTGGCCTGGCAGGTCTGGCTCGAGCCGGGGATGGTCGAGAGCAAGCCGGACGCGTTCATCCTGAACTTCTTCGAGAGGACCGAGGGGGTCCGCGAGGCCTTCGCGGAAGAGGTCCGGGGCAAAGACATGGCGGCCCTGCGGAAGGCCTTTGCCGGGCTCTACCCTGTTTGCGGACTCGAGGACGCGTTCCTCCTGGCCCTTTTCCAGGAGGATCTCGAAGCCGGCGAGTTCAGGAAGATCGCCGACGAGTTCGGAGAACGGGCGGCCCGGGCCATCGAGGACATCAAGCCCGCCGGGTCGGGCCAGGAGTTCTGGCGCGGCATGCAAAGCGTCGGCATGGAGATGGCGAGACTTGGCATCCACGTCATGTCCGACGCCCAGGTCCGGAAGATCATCCTGGACCGCATCCGGAAGAAAGTCAAAAAAGACGAGGATTGAAGAGGCGGTGGGGAGCGCGTGATAAGGCCGCGAAGCCCTTGGCGTCTAGTTTCTCCGGCGTTCGCCTTTCTGGCCGTCCTGCTTCTCTCCGGCTGCTCTTCCCACCTCAAGCAGGCCAAGTTCCATTATTCCGAGGGACAGTTGCGGGTCCGCGCTTACGAGACCGCGCAGGCCGCTGCTTCCTACAAGCGGGCCCTGCTCGAAGCGGAGAAAGCGGTCCGGTCGAACCCATCGGCCCAGGCCTTCACGCTCAAAGGGCTGGCTGAGGCGGGCCTCGAGAAGTGGCCGGACGCCGAAAAGAGCTTCCTTCAGGCTTTCGCGCTCGGATTCGCCGAGGGGGAGGAATGGGCGCGCGACGTTTCCCTTCTCGGACTCGGGTCTTCGCTCGATGAGCTCGGTCTCAAGGACGCGGCGCTCAGGAGTCTCGCCGACCTCGTTGAAAGGGCGAAATTCAAGCCCGTCAGGACCGAAGCCGCCCGCCGATACGTCGACCTCAGCCTGGCCGCGGCGTCGGGTCTCGACGAGAAAGAAAGGACCCGCGCCCTTGCCGCCGTCGCGAAAACCCTCGAGAAGCTCATCGACGGGGATTTCGCCTGCGGGTTCTATCACTACCTTCTCTCCCAAACGGAAAGCCACCGCGAAGATTACCGGAAGAGTTTCGAGGAGGCCGCCATCGCCCGCGAACTGGGACTGCCCTCGGAAAAGGTCCTCCGCGACAACGACCTGCAGATCGTTTTCATCCACAGGAAAATGAAGGAGCGGCTTTCGCCGGACGACGGAAAGGCCTTCGACGAGCTTTACGCGCGATGGACCCGAAAGTGGGGATGGAAGGACCCGCTGACGCCGAACTGGAAAAAGGAGTGAGCCATGCTTCCGGCCATCGAGTGGAAGAAGAACAGGGTCGTCATGATCGATCAGCGGAAGCTTCCGCTGAAGGAGATCTACCTCGAATACCGGAGATACGACCAGGTCGCCCGGGCCATCGAGACCATGGTCATCCGCGGCGCGCCGGCCATCGGCGTCGCGGCGGCCTACGGCGTCGCGCTAGGCGTTCTGGCTGTCAGGAGCGGCAAAGACATCGACCGCGCGTTTGAAAAGATCACCCGACGTCTCGAGCGGACGCGGCCCACGGCCCGAAACCTCTTCTGGGCGCTGGAGCGGATGCGAAGGACGTTCGACGCGTCCCGGGGCCTGAAACTCGCGGACCTCAAGCGCCGGATGCTCGATGAGGCCAGGGCCATCGAGACCGAAGATGTCGCGACCAATGAGGCCATCGGCCGTCACGGCCGGGACCTCATTCCGGACGGCGCGACCGTCCTGACCCACTGCAACGCCGGCGAGCTGGCCACGGCCGGCTACGGGACGGCCGTCGGCGTCATCCGGGCCGCCCACGAGCAGGGGAAGAAGATCCGCGTCTTCTCGGACGAAACGCGGCCGTTCCTCCAGGGCGCCCGGCTGACCTGCTGGGAGCTCGACCGGCGCGGCATTCCCGTCGTCCTCATCACGGACAATATGGCCGGCTGGTTCATGCGGAAGGGCGAGATCCAGGTCGTCGTCGTCGGCGCGGACCGCATCGCCCGGAACGGAGACACGGCCAACAAGATCGGGACATACTCGGTGGCGGTCCTGGCCAAAGAGCACGGCATCCCCTTCTACGTGGCCGCGCCCATGAGCACGGTGGACGCCGGCCTGGCGACGGGGGACGAGATCCCCATCGAAGAGCGGGATCCGCGCGAGGTCCGGGAGGCCGGCGGCCGCTGCATCACGCTCCCGCATATCGCCGTCCGCAACCCCGCTTTCGACGTGACCCCGGCGAAACACATCGCCGGCATCATCACGGAGAAGGGCGTCTTCCGCCCGCCCTACGATTTCCGCCGCGTCCAATAGAACCGTCCTTTATTTTCAGATATACTGGTCTCCCATGTATGCCCTCGGCATCGAAACATCCTGTGATGAGACCTCGGCCGCCGTCCTGACGGACCGGTTCGAGGTCTTGAGCAACGTCATCCTGTCCCAGGACGAGGTCCACGCGCCCTACGGCGGGGTCGTGCCC
>JALHVH010000289.1 GCA_022867105.1 Candidatus Aminicenantota bacterium | reverse complement strand
CCTGGCCGTCCTCCGGGACCCCGTGACCGGCCTGGATTTTCTGCACTTCAGCATGGCCCCCAGGAGCGTTTCCGTCGATCTCTACGAGCCCAAGAACCAGTACTTCTGCGGCTTCCATCTCGACGTCAGCCTGCGCCTCGGGGAAGACATCATCTTCCAGTATACGCGGGAGATGCCCTTCTATTTCCCCGAGGAGGACCACACCCGCGTCCGTGCCAACGGGGTGGCCGTCGAGGATTCGTTCCCGATCGCCGAGGGAACTTATAAATTGATCGCCCTCCTCCAGAATTCCGTGGGCAAGGAGTTCAGCCTCCTGGAACGGACGATCACGATCCCGCCCGACGCGGGGACCCCCCGGCTCTTCGGGCCCCTCATCGGTTACGGGTTCCAGGCTTTTCCGAAGGACGTCCATATCCCCTTTAAGGTCCTGGACAAGAAGGTCCTCATCGACCCCAAGAACACGTTGGCTGCCTCGGATCCGTTAGCCATCCTTCTTGAGGTTGACGGCGCGACCGAGGAACTGAGGCGGGGAGGAGAGGTCCGGGGCGCCGTCAGGGGCCTTCGGGCGAGCGCGCCCGTCCTCAAGGAGTTCAAGCTAAGCCTGGCCGACTGTCCGACGGGCCCCGTCCTCAGCCTGGACAAGTCCATCCCGGCCTCCGAGCTCGCTCCCGATTATTATGAGCTCAAGCTGAGCCTGATCGATGCCGCGGGCAAGGTCATCGACGAGAAGACAGCTAATTTCATCGTTTCCGCCGAACCGGCCATCGGCCATCCCATCGCCAACGCCAAGGCCTTCCCTCTTTCCAACCGGTTCGTTTACCTCGACATGCTGGCGGGTATCTACGATAAGATCGGTGACAGCGTGCGGGCGCGCTCATCCTTCGAGAAAGCCTATGCCCTGAACCCCCGGTTCATGGACGGCGTCGATCATTACGGGAATTTCCTCATCAAGACCGGCGATTTCGACAGAGCCCTGGAACTGGCTGAGGTCCTCAGGACCGATGACCGCCGGCTGTTCGACCACTATTTCCTTAAAGGCAGGGCCTACATGGGGAAAGGGGATTACAGCCAGGCCATCCGGAACTTCGAGCAGGGCAACCGGATCTACAACAGCGACACAAGGCTCCTCAATGCCCTGGGGCTGTGCTTTCTGAGGACGGGCCGGAAGAAGGACGCCCTGGAGGCATTCCGGGCTTCTCTTAAGCTCAATCCCCAACAGCCTGAGATCAGCAAGCTCATCGCTGAATTGGGGACACAATACCAATTTCCGAATTAAAGAAACAAGTCAATTTCCCCCTGGAAAATTCGTTAATTCGGAAATTGGTATTGTGTCCCCGAATTAGGCGACCTGGCCGTCGAAGAGGCGGATCGTGCGCTCGGAGCGGGCGGCGATCCGGTCGTCGTGCGTGACCATGACGATCGTCCGCCCGTCCTTCCACAGCTTTCCGAGGAGACTCATGATCTCCTCGCCGCTATGGGAGTCGAGGTTTCCCGTCGGCTCGTCGGCCAGGATGATGGGCGGATCGTTGGCCAAAGCCCGGGCCAGGGCGATACGCTGCTGTTCTCCGCCGGAAAGCTCCGACGGACGGTGCTCTTTCCAATCCAATAACCCCACGGCCTCAAGAAGTTCGGCGACCCGTTCCCGTCTCTTTTTCGCGTTCTTGCCGTTAAAGAGAAGGGGCAACTCGACGTTCTCCCAGGCCGTAGCGTAGGGGAGGAGATTGAAGTTCTGGAAGACGAAGCCGAGCATGCGGTTCCGGATGGACGCCAGCTGATCAAAGGTGAGCCCGGCGACGTTCCGCCCCTCCAGGTAATATTCCCCTTCGCTCGGAGTGTCGAGACAGCCGATGATGTTCATCAGGGTCGACTTGCCGGAACCCGACGGGCCCATGATGGAGACGAACTCACCCTTGCCGATGTTCAGGGAGACGTCGCGAAGGGCCTCCAGCGCGTGGCCGCCCATTTGGTAGATCTTCTTTATCCCTCGGAATTCGATCATGGTCTCACCTCTATTCATAGCGAAGCGCCTCGATGGGATTGAGCCGCGAGGCCCGGACGGCCGGAAAGATGCCCGACAGGAAAACCAGGCTCCCCACGATGGCCAGGAAAATGACGAAGATCTCCAGCGAAAACATCGGGCGCAGCAGGTAGCCCTCGATACCGAACCCTTCGTAGCTGATGGGAATGAGCCGGACGAGGTGGACGATGTTGAAGGCGGTGATGAAGCCCCAGAACGTCCCCTTCAGGAAAATAAACAGCGTCTCGAGGATGAACTGCTGAACGATGACCCTCCGCCGGGCGCCGATGGCCATTTTAATGCCGATCTCCTGGGTTCGCTCCCGGACGATGGCATACATCAGGTTGGTGACGCCCACGGCCCCAATGAGGAGCGTCAGGGCGCCCATGATGCCCAGGAAGATCTCGATCCCCTTGAAGATGGCCCCCGCCTCCTTGGCGTTCTCGATGGTGTTCCAAATGGAAAGGGCGTACTTGTCTTCACTGTCGAAGCGGTACTTGTGGCCGAGAAGCGCCCGGACCCGCTCCTCGACGAGCGCGGAAAGCCCGATCTCCCGGGGCTGGATGTGGATGCGGTCGATATAGGGCTGGCTGTCGATCTGGGAGAACGAGGAAAACGGCAGGTAGACCTGTTCGGCGTCGGGCCCCTGGTACAT
Organism: Candidatus Aminicenantota bacterium; assembly: GCA_022867105.1. GTDB lineage: Bacteria > Acidobacteriota > Aminicenantia > Aminicenantales > Saccharicenantaceae > JALHVH01. The sequence continues at coordinate 3,099 of JALHVH010000289.1, read as the reverse complement.
GGAATCCTGAAGTTTTTTTAGGAGGACGCCGACGACCGTGAAGGGGACGCGATTGACGATGATCTTTTGTCCGACCGGGTCTTCCGTGCCGAACAGATCCCGGGCTACGTTCCATCCGATAAAGGCCACCTTGCGGCCTTTGGCGACGTCGTCCGGGTTGAGGAAGCGGCCGCCCGGTTGGGGGATTTGGGTCCGCATGCCGGCGAATTCGGCGGTCGTCCCATGGATCTGGCGGTTGATCTCCTTCCCCCGGGCGGATACGGGCCAGCCGTTGTAGGATTCCGGAGCGATCACGACGATCTCCGGGATCCGCTCCTTGAGGTATTGGACGTCGGTCGCGTATATTCGGATCCGCCGCCCTTTCGGCAGTCCCTGGTGCACTTTCGAGGTCTGTCCACCGGAGATCATGATCAGGTTTTCGCCCAGGCCGCTGAAGCTCGTCCGGAATTGGGCGGACATGCCCCGGCCGAAGGCGAGGAGGAGGAGGACGGAGAGAGTCCCCCAGAAGAGGGCGAAGGTGATGAGGGCGGACTTCTTGCGCCGCTTCCGAAACTCTTTGAGAAAAAAACGCGGCAGGGTCAGGTTCATATCACTTCCTCAGGGCCTGGATGGGGTTGGTGGAGGCCGCGTTGCGGGCGGGGATCATCCCGGCCACGGTGCCGATAACCAGAAGGACCAGGATTGCGGACACGATGACGAGAGGGCTCATCTGGGGAATCCCTACGAAATTGGCGACCTGCTCGGCCGGCAGCGTCTGGACGACACGGACGACAACCGCGGAAAGGGCGAAGCCGATGAGCCCGCCCAGGAGCATGATCACGAGGGTTTCACTGAAGAACTGAACCAGGATGGTCCTGCGCCTGGCGCCTACGGCCAGTTTGATGCCGATCTCCCGGGTCCGCTCCTCGACGACGACCATCATGATCGAGGCCACTCCGACGCCCCCCACGAGAAGGGTGAAGGAGCCGATGACGCCCAGGAAAATATTGAAAGCGAGGAAAAAAGTGGTGAAGGACTTCTCCATTTCGAGCGTGTCCCAGACGCCGATCGCGTCGGGGTCCTTGGGATCGAAGCCGATCAGCTTGGAGAGGTGCTCTTTGATGCCCCGGGTCACCTCCGCGCTCCGGCCCAGGTCCAGGGGGCGGAAGATGATGTTCGAGACGAACTTGTTGCCGTATAAAGCGGTGTAGGTGGTCCAGGGGATGAAGGCGCAGTTTTCGTCCATCTGACCGTTATAGTTCGAGTTCTGCTGCTTCTTGGCCATGACGCCGATGATGCTGAAAGGGACGCCTTCGATGAGGACCCGCTTTCCCAGGGCATCTTCCCCGGCGAAAAGGTCGGTGGCCAGGACATCGCCGATAAAGCAGACGCGCCTCCGTTCCGTCATGTCCAGGGGGTCGATGTAACGGCCCTTGGCGGGGATGGTGTTCCGCATCCGTTCGAAGGAGGGGTTGATTCCGCGCACCGTGCTCATGAACTCCTGTCTCCCGTAGCGGATGCGGCGGCCCTGGACGAACTCCGGGCTGAGCATCTCGATGCCCTCGACCTTGCCGGGCAGGGCTTCTACCTGCTCGGGAGTGACCCGGACCGGCTTGCCCTTCTGGAACCCCTGGTAGGGAAGGGTCGTCTGGGAAGGGAACATCAGCACGATCCCGTTGCCCATGCCGTGAAAGCGCTTGGCCTGGGCCTTCCCGACGGACTCGCCGAAGGCGATGAGCAGAACGACGGAAAAGGTCCCCCAGACGACACCGGAGAGCGTGAGGACCGTCCGCAGGGGCTGGCGGACCAGGTCGCGGACGAGGTTGCGGAAAAAGATGGCGATCATTTGATCACGCGGGGGGGTCTCTCCACGACCATCTCGTCTTCCCCCAGGCCCTCCGTGATCTCGATATTCAACCCGTCCGAGAGGCCCGTCTGGACCTCCTTTTTCTCGACGGCCTCGCCCTTCTTCACCTCAACGAATTTCTTGCCGTTCTCGAAAAGGACCAGGCGCTCGGGGAGCGTCAGGATGTTTTCCTTGGACCGGACGGTGATGGTGGCCGTGGCCGAGTAGCCGGCCCGGAGCTGCCGGTCAGCGGCTTCGGGGACGAGGATCTCGATGTCGAAAAGCGTGGCGTTGCCTTCCTTCTTCGCCTTGGGGAAGATGCGCTCCACATTGCCCATAAACCGGCTGTCGGGCAGGGCGCCGATCTGGATATCGGCCGCCATGCCGATCCGGATCTTGCCGACGTCGATCTCGTCGACCGTCCCCTTGAAGAGGAGCTTGCCCATATCGGCCAGGGAGCAGAGCTCCGTCCCCGGCTGGTAGTTGGTCAGGGGGACCACCGGATCGCCTTGGAAAGTGCTCTGGGAAAGGACCATGCCGGTTGTGGGCGATTTCACGGTCGAGTCGATGTCGCGGTTGGCCATACGGATGCGTCCCTTTTCCATGAGCTCCAGTCTCTCCAAGGCGATCTTGTGCCTCAGGCTCGCGTCATCGTATGCAGACTCGACGCCGTCCATTTCCGATTGGGAGATGAGCGACTGTTCGAACAGCTTGAGATTTCTCTGCCGGTCGGCCTGGAGCTTGGAGAGAGTGACCTGGGCCACTTCTATGGCCCGCCTCGTCTCTACGTATTCCACGGGCGTCGGATTAGGGGAGATCTTGAAGAGGGTGTCTCCCGCTTTCACCTTGTCCCCGACCTTGAAGAGGACCTCCTGGACGATACCGGGGATGATCGATTTGACCTTGATCTCCTTTTCAGGCTCGATCGTGCCCACGGCCAGGGCCTTTTCGCTGATCGTCCCCCGGACGACCTTCACCTGTTTCAAGGGGGCCTTGTCCTTCTTGCCGGATAAAAGCAGGAACAGGAAGACACCGACGAAAATTACGGCCAAAATCCGCCACAACCATTTTTTCATGATGCACCTCGAACTGGGTCTAACCTATATAGACGTAAACAAAGGGGAAAAGGTTCTTAAATCGGGGACACAATACCAATTTCCGAATTACCGGGTTTTCCAGGGGAAAATTCGCCCCGATTTTTAATTCGGAAATTGGTATTGTGTCGCCGATTTAACGGCGGTCCGATAAGGTCTTTATGAACTCGACGATGGCGT
>JALHVH010000288.1 GCA_022867105.1 Candidatus Aminicenantota bacterium | reverse complement strand
TGCCGGTTCATCCGGGAGCGGTGCACATTCGTCCGCTGGGACGGGAAGGTCAGCCCGTGCATGGGACTGCTTCATTCGCACACGTCCTACCTCTACGGGAACGAGCGGGCCATCGAAGCCTATTTCGTCGGGGACATTCGGGACGCCGATCTCAAGACGATCTGGGACTCCAAGGAATACCGGGAATTCCGGGAGAGGGTCGACGCTTTTGACTTTTCACCCTGCCACGCCTGCGGCGGCTGCAACTACATCGATGCCAATAAGGAAGACTGCTTTGGCAGCACCTTCCCGGCCTGCGGCGGCTGCCTCTGGGCCCAGGGCATCATCCAGTGCCCTTAAAACCGGAACGCGACGTTGAAACCGCCCGGCGATAGGCCGATTTCCCATTGGCGTCGCGGTGGCTCGTAAAAGAAGGCTTCCTGTCTTTTGAAGGACCCGGCTTCATAATTTTCCAGGTCGCGGATGGCCCGGCGCGGCTGGGTGTAGATATTCATGAGAGAGACGGATTCGCCGAGCGCGAAGGTGATGAGCCCGTCGGACCATTTCCTGTGGAAAGCGAGCGCAGTCACGAGCCCGGCGGCGGCGTTGGCGCCGATGTTCAGGAGATGGGTTCCCCATCCACGCCCGTCCTTTTCCCGCCGGGCGCACCTCCGGAGGAGCTCCTCCGCCTGAAGTAGCTTGGACTGACGTTCTTCCGGTGTGGCCTCCGGCATGACCTGCAGCTTCCTGGCGCTGGTTGCCGGAAGGAATGGGTCGATGAGCAGTCCTCCGACTCCCAACGCGAAGGTCGCGCTTCCGACGAGCATGTCCTCGGAGAAATCCCGGTCGCGGACCTTCGGGGCTTCCGGTGAGTCCTTGTCCGGCTTGACATCGTTCCAGTGAGCGATGGCCAGGCTTCCCTGGACGACGGCCCCCGCTGAATAGGCCGCGATCCAGCCGTACCACCAGGTCCTAGCGCGCGGCTGGGCCGAACGAAGGGCGTTCTCGATAAAACCGAGCCGCTCCTTGACCTGTTCATCGGGAAGCGCCGCGATCTCCTGCGCATATGCAGTACCTAATGAGAAGAGCCCCACGAAAAAAATAAGACACATGGAAACGGGATTCTTTAGTTGGCTGAACAACGGATCTCCTTTTGCCGAACGGAAAACAGACTACCCAATTCGGAAAAACTATATGACCTCTTTCGACCGATGTCAATAGATGATGTCCGCCAAGACATCTTTTCTGGCCGTGATCAGGGCTTGTCCATGAGGGGAATTGGCATTGTGTCCCCGATTTTAATATAATCGTCTGACTGTGGAAGACATCGCGCGAGGTGTCAGGTCCTTCACCCTGGGCACGGCCGTGAGCCGCGTCCTGGGACTTGTCCGCGAGGTCGTTTTCGCGGCCCTCTTCGGCGCCGGCCATTCCACGGACGCCTTCAACGCGGCCTTCCGCATCCCAAACCTCCTCCGCGACATGTTCGCCGAGACGGCCCTGTCCGCGGCCTTCGTCCCCGTCCTGGCCGCAGAGAAGAAGAAGGGCAAGGAGGCCCAGAACCTCCTGGCCTCGAACATCTTCAACACGCTTTTCGTCGTGGTCGGCGCGGTCACTGTCCTCGGGATCGTCTTCTCCCGTCCGCTGGCGAAGGTCATCGCCTTCGGATTCAGGAACGTTTCGGGCAAACTCTCGCTGACGGGAAGCCTGACGTCCATCACCTTCCCGTTCCTCCTTTTCGTGGCCCTGGCGGCCTGGGCCATGAGCTATCTCAACACCGAGGGTTCATTCTTTGTTCCGTCCCTGGCGCCGGCGTTCTTCAACGTCTTTTCCATCCTCGTCCCCCTGGGCCTTTTCGGTTGGTACACGGCGCGGGGCGGCGACCCCATCTATGGGGCGGCCATCGGTGTGACCGTGGGCGGTTTGATGCAGTTCGCCGTCCAGGCGCCGGGCGTTTTCCGGAAGGGGTTCCGGTACAAGTTCTATTTGAGCTTCCGCGATCCCGAATTCCGCAGGGTGATGGCCCTTTTCATCCCGGTGGCCATCGGCCTGGCCGGATCGCGGATCAACGTGGCCGTCAACACGGTCCTGGTCTCTTTTCTCGAGAAGGGGAGCATGACCTGGCTCAATTACGCCTTCCGGATCATGCACCTGCCGCTGGGGCTGTTCGGGGTAGCCGTGGGCGCGGTCACCCTCCCCAAGCTCTCCCGGCTCGCGGCCGAGAACGACCTCGGGGCCATCCATGAAACGCTCGGCGACTCGCTGAAGATGGTCCTCTTCCTGACGGTCCCGACGTCCGTGGTCATCGCCTTCCTCTCCCACCCCATCACGGCCGTCATCTACCAGCACGGGAGGTTCACGGCCACCGACACATCGGCGGTCGCGCAAGCCCTCGTCCTGTACATCGTCGGCATCCCCTTCATGGCCGCCCTGCGGAACGTCGCTTCCGTCTTCTACGCCTATAAGGATTCCAAAACGCCGATGTACGCCAGTTTCGCCTCCATCGGTCTCAACCTTGTCCTGAACATCAGCCTGATGAGGGTCCTGGGCTTTTTAGCCTTCCCGCTGTCCACGACCATCGCGGCCGTGGTCAACATCGTTCTCCTGGTTTGGCTCCTGCCTCGCAAGATCGGCCGGATCGACCTCGCCCCCGTCCTGGGGTTTTTTCTTGCTCTGGCGGGGGCTTCCGCGGCCGGAGGGTTCGCCGGCTGGCTCCTCAACCGTTTCCTTTTCGGGCCGATGGGGCATTCGTTCTGGGTCCGACTGGCGAGCGTCGCCGTCAGCGGCTCCGCCGCGCTGGGAATCTTCTATGCCCTTCTCGTGGCCTTCGGTGTCAAGGAAGCCAAAGAATACCTCAAGAGATTTTTCCGGCGCTAAGAGCACTTATTCCAGCCGCAGCCAGCTTGTCTAGCTTGTCCAGCTCTTTCTTTATATAATGGACGGAATTCAAGGGCTTTCGGAGGTCCTGCACAGAAGCTCATGAACAACGACATCCTGTCCTATGATGAGAGCACGAAGCGCGCCGTCCTGGTCGTCTCGACCCTGGCCGGGTTCCTGACGCCGTTCATGGGCTCGTCCATGAACGTGGCCCTTCCGGCCGTCGCCGCTGAGTTCTCCATGAAGGCCGTGTCGATGAGCTGGGTGCCGATGGCCTACATGCTGGCCGCGGCCGTATCTCTCGTCCCGTTCGGCCGGCTGGGGGACATCCGAGGCCGCAAGAAGATCTTCATCCTCGGTCTCGTGGTCTACACGCTCGCGTCCCTTCTGTCGGCCCTGTCTTTTTCGGCGGTGTCACTGATCGTCTTTCGCGCCCTTCAAGGGATCGGGGGGGCGATGGTCATGGGAACGAGCCTGGCCATCTTGACCTCGGTCTATCCTTCCTGCGACAGAGGAAGGGTCCTGGGGATCAACACCGCCGCCGTCTATCTGGGGTTGTCCCTCGGCCCCGTCCTGGGCGGGTTCCTCACCCAGCATTTCGGCTGGAGGAGCCTCTTCCTGGTCATGGTCCCCATCGGCCTCCCGGCCCTCGTTCTCGCCCTCGTCAAGCTGCCCGGTGAGCCTGCTGAATCGAAGGGGGAAAAGTTCGATACGGCCGGAACGGTCCTGTTCGGCATGGGCCTGGCCGCCCTGATGTTCGGATTCTCGCGGCTGCCGGCGGTCCCCGGCGTCGTCTTCATCCTTCTGGGCCTGGCGGGCCTCGCGGTGTTCGTCCTGTGGGAGAAGAGGTCCAAGGCCCCCCTCCTGGATATCCGTCTCTTCCGGACGAACCGGGTCTTCGCCTTTTCCAACGCGGCGGCCCTCATCAATTACAGCGCCACCTCGGCCGTGGCCTTCCTCCTGAGCCTTTACCTCCAGTACATAAAGGGCATGAGCCCTCAGCAAGCCGGCCTCATCCTGATCGCCCAGCCGGTCGTCATGACTGTCTTTTCCCCCCTTGCCGGGAAGCTTTCGGACCGGATCGAGCCCCGCGTCGTGGCGTCGGCCGGGATGGGGATCACGAGCGCCGGGCTCTTTCTCTTCATTCTCCTCGGCCCGTCATCGTCCTTGTTCTTCATCGTCTCGAGCCTCCTCTGCCTCGGCTTCGGGTTCGCCCTTTTTTCGTCGCCGAACACCAACGCCGTCATGGGCTCGGTGGACAGGCGCTCGTATGGCGTGGCCTCCTCGACCCTGGGGACCATGAGGCTGACCGGGCAGATGCTCAGCATGGGGGTCTCCGTCCTGATCTTCGCGCTGTGCATGGGAAACGTCCGGATCACCCCGGAACATCACCCGGCCTTCCTGCGGAGCCTCGTCGCGGCTTTTGCCGTTTTCGGAGTCCTCTGCGTCATCGGTGTTTTCGCTTCGCTCGCCCGGGGAAATCGTAAATCGGGGACACAATACCAATTTCCGAATTAATACGAACGCATTAGATAGTTTGGCTTGAGGACGGCATTCAGTGCCGTTCATACATTGTAACTTCTTTTATTGCGTTCGTATTAGCATTTTAGACGGAAAATCCAGAGGAATTTTAGGAAATCTAGAAATTGGCGTTGTGTCCCCGA
>JALHVH010000040.1 GCA_022867105.1 Candidatus Aminicenantota bacterium | reverse complement strand
GATCTGTAGAAATTCGGCCAGCTTCTGCCGTTTGGCGGCGGTTTTCCGGATCTTTATAATAGGGCTGAAGACAAACTTCGGCATCAGCGCACCGCTCACGATCGTCACTTGCAGCCGGCAATCCGGGACTGCGCGCAGCATCATTTCGACGCTCCGGGACCAGCCCTGAATGCATTCGGCGGCGCCCGGGCTTACTTCCGGGTCGGGCTCCACGTCGCCATGAGCAAAGATCAACAGGGCCCCTCCGCTTTTAAGATGATCGATCGAAGCCCGGAACGTCCTCGTGCGGCCGGAAGCGGACGGCGGCACATAGATGAAGTATCGGCGGGCGGAGGCAAAGGCACGCGTGAAAGGGACGTCCGAAATAAGCACTTTGACATCTTTTCTGGGGACAAGAGACAAAATCGCTACGGAATCGAAGGCACCGGGATGGTTGGAGACGAGGAGCAGGGGTCCGTCCACCGGGATACTGCCCGCGCCGCGCGCGGCGACCTCGAGCGATAGATCGGGCAAAATCAAACGGGCCCCGCCGCTCAGCCCCGAAAATTCAACCTCGTTGTCCACGCGGACGGCTATCCGGCCAAAGCGATTGGTTGGAAGCCTGAACAAAGGCCCCAGCAACCGGCGCATCACGCCGGTTGGCGAGAATCCGAGGGCCTTGCAGATTTCGTCTGTAATTTTTTCTCTATAACGAGCAACTTGTCCCCACTCCGATGATCGGTCCATCTTTTCCGGTTTGCGCCTTTTTCGTGCTAAAAGATCACTCTGGAATCCTAAAAAAACATAACACTCCCGGCGAATCAGCGCAAGGCTCGGATATCATACGAACGGACAAATGCCAAGCGCCTCCGGCACCAACTCGGGTCAGGTCCAGAGTCCGGCGGCTAAAGTTCGGCCGTCGGCAGAAACGCCGGCGGGCGCCGGTGTTTGGTCGCCTGCTCGAATGCGTAAGCCAGCTTGAGGAGCTCCGGCTCGCTCCACGCCCGGCCGAAGAAGGATACGCCCACCGGCAGCCCGAACACGAAACCCGCGGGCACCGTGATGTGCGGATAACCCGCGACAGCCGGAAACGTCGTGGCGCTGCCGGAGCCGTAGTCGCCGTTGACGAGATCGATCAGCGAAGGCGGCGCGCTGGTCGGCGCCACGAGGGCGTCGAGCCTGTGCTTGTCCATGGCGGCATCGATGCCTTGGGTGCGTGACAGGCGCTCGCACGTGGCCAGGGCGTCGAGATAGGCCTGTTCCGTCAGCGGCCCCTTGGCCTGCGCCTCGATAAAGATCTCCTGCCCGAAGTACGGCATCTCGCGGGCGCGGTTCCGTTCGTTGAAGTCGATCGCGTCCTTCAAAGACTTGATAGGTGCGGCTGGTCCGAGGCCGGCGAGGTAGGCATTCAGGTCCGCCTTGAACTCGTAGAGAAGCACCTCGTACTCGGCCTTGCCAAGTTCGTCGCCATCCGGAAACTCGACCGGGTCCACGATGACGGCGCCCAGGCGCTTCATGATCGCGATGGCGTCTTCGGCGATCTTGTCGGAGTGCGGGTTGTAGCCGAAGAAGCCCTTCCTCGGGATCCCGATGCGGGCGCCCTTCAGGCCGGCCGCGTCAAGGAACGTCGTGTAGTCGCGATGACCGCGCACGAGCGCGTTCTTCGTGACGAGGTCGTCCGCATCCGGTCCGGCGATCGCGCCGAGAAGGATGGCGGCGTCCATGACCGTTCGGGTCATCGGGCCCACGGTGTCCTGCGTGTGCGAGATCGGCACGACGCCTGACCGGCTGACCAGGCCGACGGTCGGCTTGATGCCGACGAGGCAGCAGTTGTTGGACGGCGACGTGACCGAACCGTCCGTCTCCGAACCGAGGCCGACCGCGCCGTAGTTCGCGGCGACGGCGCCCCCCGTCCCCGAACTGGAACCCGATGGATTGCGGTCGAGTGCGTACGGGTTTTTCGCTTGGCCGCCACGGGCGCTCCACCCGCTCGACGACCTCGTGGAGCGGAAGTTCGCCCACTCGCTGAGGTTCGTCTTGCCGATAATGACCGCACCGGCTTCGCGCAGCCGGGCCGCCACAAACGAGTCTTTCGCGGGAATGGACCCTTCCAGCGCCAGGGAACCCGCCGTCGTCGTCATGCGGTCGGCGGTACCGATATTGTCCTTGATAAGCACTGGAACGCCATGGAGCGCGCCGCGAGGGCCGGACTTCCTGCGCTCCTCGTCGAGGGCCTCCGCTATAGCCAGCGCCTCCGGGTTGATCTCGATCATGTAATGCAGCGCCGGACCGCGGGTGTCGAGCCGCTCGATCCGCGCGAGGTACTTCTGCACAAGCGACTTCGCCGTGTCCTGGCCGGACTGCATCCGCTTCTGGAGATCGGCCACCGTCAACTCGTCGAGCTCGAACGGGCCCGGCGCGTCGGCGCCGGGAGACACAGGCGTGCTTGCCGGGGCTCCGGCCGGAACTGCTGCGGCCGCCGCCGCGACACCGAGTACGGCGCTGTTACGTATGAATGTTCGACGATCGACTGAAATCGGAAGCCTCCTCAGTTCGATTCCTCCTCCAAGGCGAGACTCGTGGTCTCATCGGCGAACGAGGCCGGTCCCATAGCGGCGCCCTGAACGGCCGTACTGACCGGTGAATCTCCCCGCTCGACGACGCCGGAAATATACCGCCGGCTGAAAGCGAAGTCAAGGATCGCGCAAGTCGGCAAATAAACACGAGTGCGGAAGGTCCAAAACTTGAAAATTTCACTTCGCACATGATAGATTGACGAGGGGGAGTTACCCGCTCATGTCCTTGAGAAGTTCGGTCATATGATATTCCGATGCGCCGATATCACAGTCAACGAAGTCCTAAATCCTCAATCCAGTTGATTCATAAGGAGGCATCTATGAGTCGCACAAAATCGAGGCTGGCCACTCTCGTCCTAGCCTTGTTATCCGCCGTAGCCTGCCATAAATCGGTCGAGTACGACCTGATCCTGCGTGGTGGGAATCTTTATGATGGAAGCGGCGACAACCCTAGAGTAGCCGATATCGCGATCCAAAACGACACCATTGTCGCGATCGGGGACCTCTCGAAAGCCATCGGCACGGTGGAAATCAATGCCAGGGGCCTGGCCGTCGCGCCCGGATTCATCAATATGATGTCGAACGGGGGGGCACCGCTGATCGAGGACGGAAGGGCGCAGAGCGATATCCGGCAAGGCATCACCTTAGAAGTCCTGGGCGAGGGAGTATCCATGGGGCCTCTCAGTGAGCGGATGAAAGAGGACCTGGTCAAGGGACAAGGCGATATCCGGTTCGATGTCGGGTGGACTACTCTGGACGAATACCTGCGTTTTCTCGAAAACCGTGGCGTATCTCCAAACGTCGCCTCTTTTATAGGAGCGGCGACCCCGAGGATCCATGTGATCGGCTATGATGATCGGCCCCCGACTGACGAGGAACTAGGCCTGATGCAAAAGTTAGTCGGGCAGGCTATGGAAGAGGGTGCCCTGGGCGTCGCATCAGCTCTAATCTATCCGCCCGGCTCATTCGCCAAGACCGCTGAACTGGTGGCCCTGGCAAAAGTGGCCGCAAAATATGGCGGTCTCTACATTTCTCATATCCGAAGCGAGGGAGACGACATTGTCCTGGCGACCCTCGAGTTCCTTCAAATTGTACGGGAAGCAGGGACTCGCGGTGAAATCTTTCACTTAAAAACAGGGGGGCGCGACAACTGGGCGAAGATGGACGAGGTCATCGAGATCGTGGAAAAGGCCCGCGCGGAGGGGCTGGAAGTTACGGCCGATGCCTATCCATACGCCGCGGGAATGACCGGACTCGTGGCTTCATTGCCGGCATGGATCCAAGACGGCGGAATCGAGGCGGCCATCGAAAGGATGAAAGACCCGGCCACACGGCAGCGGATCATCCGGGAGATGGAAGAGCCATCCAAGGGCTGGGAGAGTCTGTATCGCCAATGCGGCTCTCCCGACAGGATCTTGCTGGTCGTGTTCGGCAAAGAAGGCTTGAAACCGTTGACCGGAAAAACGCTGGCCCAGGTTGCGGAGATCAGAGGGAAATCTCCGGAGGAAACCGCCATAGATCTCCTGATCGAGGACAACTGCCAAGTGCAGGCCATCTATTTCAACCAATCCGAGGAGAATCTGAGAAAGACACTACCCCTCCCGTGGCTCAGTTTCTGCACCGACGAAGCCGCCTATGCTCCCGAAGGGATATTCCTCAAATCCGGCGCCCATCCGAGGGCATTTGGGACCTATCCAAGAATTCTGGGGAGATATGTCCGCGAAGAGAAACTGATGACGCTCCAGGAAGCGATCCGTAAGATGGCCGCGCTCCCGGCCGAGACCCTGAGGATCGAACGCCGCGGGCGCCTCCAAAAAGGATATTTCGCTGACATCGTGGTTTTTGATCCGGATAAAGTCAGGGATCTCGCCACGTATGAGAATCCTCTCCAGTACTCTACGGGCATCATCCACGTTCTCGTGAACGGAATCCAGGTCCTGCGGGATGGCGAACATACGGGGGCTAAACCGGGTCAGATCGTGCGTGGCCCCGCCGCTATGGCACGAAAGGGCAAAACCGGATATTGAGTGCCCATAACTTTGTATGTAGTTATTAATCGCCTTATCCCCCTTACGCCATTGAGGGGGACATACGATGGGCATCGTACAAAACCTACCCGGAACGCTTCTCGGAAATCATTAAAGGATTTCCGTAAGCACATCGCATACTAATGAACCGTAAGGACATCGCAAACTGATTTAGCATCGCCTAGACTCCCTCCTATCCCGAGGGGAAGGAGGGCTGGGCGATGAAGAGCGAT
>JALHVH010000287.1 GCA_022867105.1 Candidatus Aminicenantota bacterium | reverse complement strand
GACCGGATCTTCACCCGCATCGGGGCCATGGACCTCTTGAGCGCCGGCCAGTCGACGTTCATGGTCGAGATGTTGGAGACGGCGAACATCCTGAACAGCGCCACTCCGAAGAGTCTCATCCTCCTGGATGAGGTCGGCCGCGGGACGAGCACGTTCGACGGTTTGAGCATCGCCTGGGCCGTGGCCGAGCACCTCCACGAGAAAGAGGGGCTCAGGGCCAAGACCCTGTTCGCCACACACTACCACGAACTGACGGAGCTGGCCCTGACCCTCAAGCGGATCAAGAACTATCACGTCTCCGTCAAGGAATGGAAGGAGGATGTGATCTTCCTGCGGAAGATCGTCCCCGGGCCCTCCGACCAGAGCTATGGGATCCACGTGGCCAAATTGGCGGGGATCCCTCGCGAGGTGATCGACCGGGCCAGAGAGATCCTCTTCAACTTGGAGAAACAGGAATTCGACGAATCAGGGCTTCCCAGGATGGCGTACCGCTCGCCCGGCCGCGGCGACCGGTCGCAGATGCTTCTCTTTTCTGAAGACCGGGAGTTCGCGGCGCTCGAGGAGATCAGGGACAGGATCGATAGCTGTGACCCGGCCGCGATGACCCCCCTCGAAGCGTTGAACCTCTTGAACGAGCTGAAAGCCGGGCTGAAAAAAACGGGAAGAGACTAGGGATCGTCGAATTCCCCTTCTATCTGGAAACCGTCCTCGGTCTCGTCGGCATCTTCCTCCTCGTCATCCTCCGCTTCTTCGTCCTCTTCGCAGGGAGCGTCGCCGACATCCTCCTTTCGCTGCTCGAGCGCGACCTCGAATTCATCCCTGTCCTCGAACCGCCTCAGGTAGCTGGCGGCGGAGTCGCTGTAACACAGTTCGAGACAGTCCTCCGCGATCTCGCAAAAAACGGACATGCTGTGCCCGGTCTGGAGGTTTCCCACAGTCTCGATGACGTCCGCGGCCTTTTTGACGGCGTCCAGCGTCAGCCAGCTCGAAACTTCGATCTCTTCCATAACGCGCTCCCTAAAGGAATAAATATCTTTTTTTATCGAATTGTCAAGTCGATCGCCGGGAGCCAGGTCGTCAAGGAGCTCAGCCGGGATTACGCGGCCATGGAGCGCGACGGCGGGAAGGGCCGAAAAGATAGCGTTTGACATGACCTGTTATAACAAAGTAAACATATAGGAAACATAGATGGAGGTCACGATGAACAATAGAAATCGGCCTTTCGCGGCGCTTCTGCCGCTCCTAGTTCTGGTCCCGCTTGCCTGGGGCAACGGCCTGAACCTCAACAGCCTCGGGACGAGGGCCCTGACCATGGGAGGCGCCTTCGTCGGGCTTGCCGACGACTTCAGCGTCGTTTTCTGGAACCCGGCCGGAGCGGCGGGTTTCCAGTCGAAATACTTCGGCTTCTACGGGACCGACCTGATCCCTACGAATAAATACAGGCTGGACGTCCCCTTGCGGGGGAGCGGTATGACCCTTGTCAACGCCAAGACCAAGATGAGCCATTACCTGGGCGGAATGGCCGCTTATTATCATCCCATATCCGATAGGCTTGTCCTGGGAATCGGCGTCACCACGCCGTCCGGCCTTGGCGCTAACTGGGAGGGATCCGACTTCGCCGCGCTCACGGGGAACAAGCCCTACGATTGGACCAGCAAGGTCGAGATGGTGAGCATTTCCCCGCTCATCGCCTACAAGATCAACGACATGATCTCCATCGGCGCGACTCTCAACCTCAATTACGGCATGTTCTCCATCAAGATGCATGCCGGCGAGGCCGAGCTCCCGGTCCCGCCCTATGCTCTCGACCTCGGTCAATATGAGGAAAGCATGAACGGATGGGGCCTCGGCGCCACCTTTGGGGTCCTCGTCAAACCGTCCCAGGACGTGAGCTTCGGGCTCACGGTCCGGACACCGAGCACGGTGAAGTTCAAGGGCGACGCCCAGATCTCGAACCTTTCGCGGCTGGGATACAGCGGGACCTCGGCCCTCAAACGGGACCTCACGTTCCCCCTCTGGATCGCCGGCGGTGTCGCCGTCCGTCCGATGGACAAACTGCTTCTTACAGCTGACGTCCAATGGACGAAATGGTCCACGATCAAGACCTTGAACACGGATTTCACCGACCCGGCCTGGAAGGCCCTTATGCGGCTCGGCGGCCAGGACGTCCGGAAGATGGACTGGGCGGACAAGGCCCAGCTCCGTTTCGGGGCCGAATACCTTCTGAGCGGCTCCCTGGCCCTAAGGGCAGGCTATTATTATGACCCGACCCCTTCGCCCGACACGACGATCAATGTCCTCCTCCCCAGCTATACTTTCAACAACGTGACGTTCGGCGTCGGCTATAAGATCGCGGGCCTCCAGCTGGACTTCGGGCTCGAATACCTCAAGGGGAACGAACGTAACGTTGACTACATGAAGACCGTCACGGACCCGGCCTTTGAATCGGCCATGCCCGGGACGTTCAAGATGCACCTCGTCGTGCCGAATGTTTCCGTCGGTTTCAGGTTCTAAGGAGTTTTGCCTCGTTTGCCGGAAAGCGTGCACTCGCATGATCGATCATGATACGGGGGATTGAGGCGGAAACGGAAAATGGCCAGGGACGGAATTGAACCGCCGACGCAAGGATTTTCAGTCCTTCGCTCTACCAGCTGAGCTACCTGGCCATGTCTCCCGAGTGACCGCTCGGGCGCAAATAGTATAGTAATCCGCCGGTTTGAAGTCAAACACTATATCGCCCCGTCCCGGTCTTGATGGGTTTCCGGTCAAAGATCATGGAGTTCACTTGGGACTTCCAGGCGGCCCGTCTCGAGGGGATCTTCCGGAACCCCTGAAATTGCATTAGCCCGCCTGTTATGGTATCCTTTCCGGCGGAGGAGGATGCTCCATGGAAGAGAAAGAGCTTAAAGAACTTCTGGCCAGGGAAAGCCTGGGTTTCAAAATGGCTTTCGAGGAACACCAACGCTACGAGAAAGCCCTCGAAACGCTGATGGGGAAGCTTTTCCTGACCGACGAAGAAAAGCTCGAGGAGAAGGAACTCAAGAAAAAGAAGCTCATCCTCAAGGACAGAATGTACCAGATCATGTCCGAGCACAGGAAGTCCCGCTGAATCCTCCCGGAACGAGATGACCATAATCCGGAAATATCGATTCGCCCTCATCGGAACGAAATCCCTCCGGGGGAGGAAGATCGAGAATACGCCGGGCCCGATGAAGCGGCCTCTCCGGAACATGGAGATCGCTCGTTCCCTGTTTCCCGCCTCCCGGGTAAAGGCATGAAAGACCTCTTCCGGCTCTTTAAACTCACCCTGAAAGAGAAGAAGCTCCTCTTCCTTTCCTTCGGGTCGTCCCTTTTCGTGGCCTTTTTTACGTACCTTTTCGTGGACATGATCCAACCCATCATGGACAGGCTTTTCCTCAGGATGCCCGCGCCCGCGGTCCCGGAAAAGGTCCGGCTGATGGACTTCATCTTCAGGACGTTCAACATAACCGAGGCGGACGTGACCAGGGCCCTGCCCATCATCCTGGTCATCGTCATCTTCGGAAAAGGCCTGTTCACTTTCCTTTCGGCCTTTTTCATGCAGGCCGTGGGCCACAAGGTCGTCAAAAAGATGAGGGACGACCTCTATGAGCACGTGATTTACCAGTCGACAAGCTACTTCGACCACGTACCGACGGGGGACCTGATGTCCCGGATGACCAACGACGTGGAGAAGATCCACCAGGCCCTGTCCGGGAGCATGGGAGACATGATCGAGGAGGCCTTCATCCTCATCGCCCTGCTCATCGGCATCTTCATCCGGGATTTCCGCCTGGCCGTGGTATCCTTCGTCGTCGCCCCCCTGGCCGCGCTCCCGCTTGCGGTCTTCAGCCGCCAGCTCAAGAAAAAGAGCTCTTCAGCCCAGGCCAAGATGGGCCAGATCTACGGAATCCTTCACGAGACGATCACCGGGAACAAGATCGTCAAGGCCTTCACGACGGAGCCGTTCGAGATCAAGAAGTTCCTCAAGGCGACGGCCGGATACCTGCGGACAAGCATCAAGCTGGCCTGGATCGGCAGCCTCTCCTCGCCATTTATGGAGTTCCTGGGAGGTGTCGTCGGGGCCTTCATCCTCTGGGTGGGGACGAAGCGGGTCGCCGAGGGGGCCATCAGCCCCGGCGACTTCGGCGCCTTCGTCACGGCCATGTTCCTGATGTATATGCCGATCAAGCGCTTGAGCAAAGCCAACAACGTCATCCAGCAGGCCGTGGCCTGCCAGTCCAGGATCCAGGAGATCCTCGACAGTCCCCCTCAGGTTCAGGACGGCCCCGGCGCCTATCCGCTCCCCCCGGTGAAGGGGCGCATCCGCTTTGAGAACGTCTCCTTTTCCTACAACCAGACTTGCCCCGTGCTCGAGAGGATCGACTTCGAGGTGCCGCCGACGGAGACCGTGGCCATTGTCGGCCTGAGCGGCGCCGGCAAGACCACGATCATCAACCTCCTCTCGCGTTTCTACGAACCGACCTCCGGCCGGATCCTGGTCGACGGCATCGACATCCGGGATGTGACTCTGACCTCCCTCCGGGCCAGGATCGGGCTCGTGACCCAGGAGATCATCCTGTTCAACGAGACGATCCGGGACAATATCGCCTACGGCCTGACGGACGCGGCCGAGGGCAGGATCATCGAGGCGGCCAAAGCGGCCAGGGCCCACGAATTCATCCTTCTGCTCCCGGAAGGGTATGCCACCAAGGTCGGAGAGCGCGGCGGCCTGCTCTCATCGGGACAGCGTCAGCGGCTGGCCATCGCCCGGGCATTGCTCAAGGACCCGCCCATCCTGGTCCTGGACGAGGCCACATCGGCCCTGGACGCCGAGTCCGAGCACCTTATCCAGGAAGCCCTCACGGACCTCAGGAAGGGAAGGACGACCATCATCATCGCCCATCGCTTGTCCACGGTGCGGAGCGCCGACCGCATCCTGGTCATCGACGGCGGGCGGATCGCCGAAATGGGGACCCACGATGAGCTCTGCCGGAGGAACGGACTCTACCAAAAGCTCTATGACCTGCAATTCCCGGAAGACGAGGAGATATCCCATTGATCCAAGGCATGACCGGCTTCGCCGAAAAGAATTACGCATCCGGGTCCCTGCGCCTCAAGGTGACCATCAAGAGCCTGAACCACCGCTTTTTTGACTGGGCCTACCGGGGAACGCCCCTGGGTGACGTGGAGAACAGGCTCCGGGCCATCTGCCAGAAGCGGCTCCAGCGCGGGAGGCTCGAGGTTTTCATGGAGGCGACCTTCCTGGACCCGAAGATCTGGAATTTCTCGGTCAACGAGGCCCTCCTCGAGAAGGTCCTTTCTTCCCTGGAAAGGGTCGCATCAAGGCTGGGAAAACCTTTCGACCTCTCCCTGGACCAGATCCTGAAGATCCCCCAGATCGTCGATCTGAGCCGAAAGGACCTGACCGCGGCTGACGTCGCCTTTATCGAGAAATGTTTCGCGGCCACCTTGGATTAGGTCGTGAGACAGAGGGTCCGGGAAGGACGGCAGACGGTCCGGCAACTCGGCGTCCATATCCAGGAAATCGGCCGGTCGGCGGCCCGGATCGAAAGACGCTTCAAGAAACAGCCGGCGCTCATCCGGAGGAAATTGAGGCACAGGCTCGAGGAATTGAACCACCGTGCCCCGGTCTCCGAGGAGCGGCTGGCCGAAGAAACCGCCTATCTGATGCAGCGCTATGACCTGGCCGAAGAGATCCTCCGGCTGAAAAGCCACCTGGGCACCCTTAGGGGGCTGATCGGCCCCGGACGTCCGGGACCGGTGGGAAAGAAGCTGGATTTCCTCGCCCAGGAGATCACCAGGGAGGCCAACACCTCGAGCTCGAAGTCCCAGGACATCGAGATCATCAAGGAGGGTCTGGCCATCAAGAACCAGATGGAGAGCATCCGTCAGCACGTCCAGAACATCGAGTGACGGAGCGGGGGTCATCATGCTATTCGTGGTCAGCGGCCCATCGGGATGCGGGAAGTCCACGCTCATCGCCCGCGTCATGCGGGACCTCGGGGACGTCCGGTTCTCGGTCTCCCACACGACGCGGCGGAAAAGGGCGATCGAGGTCGATGGACGGGACTACTATTTCGTTTCGAAGAATGAATTCGACGCGATGATTCAGGAAGGCCGGTTCTTGGAGTGGGCCATCGTCCACGGCCGGCATTACGGGACTTCCCGGGTCGAGGTCGATGAGAAGGATGCGGCCGGGGACGTTCTTCTGGACATCGACGTCCAGGGGGCGCGGCAGGTCCGGGCGAGCGGCCGCCCGGCCTCCTTCATCTTCATCATGCCGCCCGTATTCGAAGAACTGCGCCGGCGGCTTCTCAAAAGGAGAACCGAAGACCGGGCGTCGCTTTCCAAGCGGCTGGCGGACGCCCGCGGGGAGATCGGGGCCTATCCGGAGTTCGACTTCGTCGTGATCAACGAGGACCTGGAAACGGCCGCGGCGGAGCTCAAGTCCGTCATCTTTGCCTCCAGGTGCCGCCCGGGGTCGAGCAAGGAAAGGATCGAAGGGATCCTCCGCAGTTTTTCCCGGGAGAGGGGCCGGAGATGAAAGAACGGGAACAAAGAGCGAACGAAGACTCAAAGATCGTGGCGTTGGGCGTCACGTCCTCGATCAGCATCTACAAAGCGTGCGAGATCCTCAGGGGCTTCCAGAAAAAGGGCTGCCGGGTCCGTGTCGTCATGACCCGGAACGCCGCCCGGCTCGTTTCGCCCCTGCTTTTCAGCGCCCTTTCCGGAGGGGCCGTCATTGTGGACCTTTTCGATGAACGCGTCTCCCGCCGGGTGGGACACGTGACCCTGGCCCGGGAGATCTCCCTCCTTTGCGTGGCCCCGGCCACGGCCAACGTCATTGCCAAGTTCGCCTCGGGTGTCGCCGACGATTTCCTTTCGACGCTCTACCTGGCGACACGATGCCCGGTCCTCGTCGCCCCGGCCATGAATGAGGCCATGTTCCTCCATCCCAGGACTCAGGAGAACCTCCGGAAGCTCAGGGGCGCCGGAGTGGAGTTTGTCGAGCCGGAGAAGGGAACCCTCGCATGTCACGACGAGGGTTGGGGGAGGCTGGCCTCCCCGGAGCGGATCGTCGAGGAGGGGCTGAGGATCCTTTCCCGGACGGAGAGCCTGAAGGGGGTTGGCGTCCTCGTCACGGCGGGGCCGACCCGGGAGTACCTCGACCCCGTCCGCTTCCTCTCGAACGCGTCCTCGGGTAAAATGGGCTATGAGATCGCTCGGGAAGCCGCCTCCCGTGGAGCGGAGGTGACGCTCATCTCGGGGCCGGTCGAGCTCGTCCCTCCCGCGGGGGTCCGGGTGATCAAGGTCCGCACGGCCGCCGATATGGAGAGGGAGGTCCTGGAGGCCTACCCGGGTTCCGGACTCGTCATCATGGCCGCCGCCGTATCCGACTTCCGGTTCACCCGGACCGCCCGGCAGAAGATCGGGAAGAGGGGCCTGGCCGGGAAGGTCGACTTGGTCGAG
Organism: Candidatus Aminicenantota bacterium; assembly: GCA_022867105.1. GTDB lineage: Bacteria > Acidobacteriota > Aminicenantia > Aminicenantales > Saccharicenantaceae > JALHVH01. The sequence goes on along the minus strand of JALHVH010000287.1, from coordinate 12,423 downwards.
ACGCGCGACATCCTGAAAACGCTCGGGGCGAAAAAGAAGGGAAAGGTGCTCGTGGGATTCGCGGCGGAGACCGAGAAGACCATCCCCCACGCTGTCCGGAAGATGAAAGAGAAGAAGCTCGACCTCATCGTGGCCAACAATGTGGGGGAGGAGGGGATCGGGTTCGAGTCCGACGACAACAAGGTCTTCATCATACGTCCCGACGGGAAGGTCCTGCCCACGGATAAAATGAGCAAACGCGAGATCAGCCGGGTCGTCCTGGACCAGATCGAGGCCGTCATTGAAGAGAAAAGAAAATGATCCGTTGAAGGCCGTGGGAGACAGGCTGGCCTTCTTCCAGGAGATAGGAGCGGGTTTCGTCCTGAGCCGGGAAAGGATACCCCCGGCCGTGTCCGCGACGACTCCCGATGCCGTCCGGGCGGCCGAACGTGTTCGTGCCCCTGAATCGTGCGTTGCCCCTCTGCCGGCCGGTGACTTCCCTCCGCCGCTGCAGGTCTCCTTTCCGGAGCTCGAGGAAAAGGTCTTGTCCTGCCGCCTCTGCCCCTTGTCCTCCTCGAGGACCCGGGCCGTTCCGGGAGAAGGGGATAAAGGCGCGGAGCTGATGTTCATCGGCGAGGCGCCGGGAAGGGATGAGGACGCCCAAGGACGCCCCTTTGTCGGGCGGGCCGGCCAGCTCCTGACGAAGATCATAGAAGCCATGAATTGGAGGCGCGAAGAGGTCTATATCACGAACGTCGTCAAGTGCCGCCCTCCGGACAATCGGACCCCGCTTCCGGACGAGGTGGAGACATGCTCCCCCTATCTCGTCCGGCAGATCGAACTCATCCGGCCCAAGGTGATCGTGGCCCTGGGAAAGGTGGCGACGGACGTCTTCATCCCCGGCCGGATGAGCATGGGGGAGCGAAGGGGCAAGTTCGTCGACCGCCAGGGCATCAGGATCATGCCGACCTTCCATCCTTCCTATGTCGTCCGCAACGAGGGCAACAAGGAAATCAAGAAAATGGTCTGGCGGGACATGAAGCTGGTGATGGAATTCCTTGGCAAGAAGTGACCGTGTTCGCCGAGGTCGTGTTCCCGCTCCCGGTTGACCGGTCCTTCCAATACGGGGTCCCCCAAACCCTCTTGCCCGGGGTCAGGCCCGGATGTCGTGTCGTCGCTCCGTTCGGACGCCGGATGCTGACGGGCTTCGTCGTGGCCGTCGTCGACGGGCCGCCGGCTGGCGGGATCGAGCTCAAGAACATCCATGAGGTCCTTGACGAGACCCCGTCGTTCCCGGCGGGCTTCCTGCGCTTCACAAAGGAATTGAGCGCCCGTTCGTTCGCTCCCTGGGGGGAGGTCCTCGCGGCCGCCCTGCCGCCGACGCTCGTCCCCAGGGACCGGAGGAAGGTCTCGTGGACTCCCGCCGGCCGCGAGACCCTTTTGAAGGGGGCCCTCGGGAAAAGGGAGCGGAAATTGGCGTCCTTCCTCCCGCGCGGCAGGTCCCTCAGCCCGGAGTTCCTGGCGAAAAAAATGGGCGTCAAGAGCCTTTCCTCCCTCCTTGCGCGCCTGGAAACAGAAGGACTTCTGGCCGTGCGGACAACGTCCTCCCGTCCGGGGGGAAAGGCCCGTGCCGCCGGGTCGGCGAGGACGTCACGTCAGCTCGCGTTCGATTTCGCCCGGGCTGCGCCGTCGGCGACCGACGGCGTCGAGGAGAGGATCGTGGAGGGCGGATCCGGGTCGTTCTATCTCTTCGGGTCCAGAGAGGCCCGCGAGGCGGCCTATGCCCGCCTGGTCCGAAGGTCCTTGGGGGTAGGCGGGAAGGTCCTCTATTTAGCGCCGGAGATCGGCCTCGGCGAAGCCGCCGTTGTCCGGATGAAAGGGTCCATAGGAGCACCGGTCGCCGTCCTTCACAGCCGGCTCTCGAAGACCCGGCGGGAGGGCGAGTGGAGGAAGCTTGCCGAAGGCCGGGCGGACGCGGTCGTCGGGCCGCGCTCGGCCCTCTTGGCCCCGCTTCCGGGCCTTCGCCTGATCATCGTCGATGAAGAGTCCGACGAGTCGTATGTCCAGCAGGAAGGGCAACTCTATAATGCCGTGAAAGGCGCCCGGATCCGGGCCGAGGAGGAGAAGGCCGTAGTGGTGTTCGGGTCCTCCTGGCCGTCGGTCGAAGCCTTCCATGAGGCCCGGAGCCGCGGGACCCTGATCACCCTGGAGAGTGAGCGCCGGAAGTTCAAATGCTCGATCGTGGATGACCGCGGGGAAAAGACGGCGCTTTCCGGTGTTCTGAAACAGAAGATAGGGGAATGCGTCGTCCGCGGGGACCCTGTCGTCCTTTTCGTCAACCGGAGGGGCTACGCGCCCCTCGTCCTTTGCCGACGCTGCGGCCATAACCCCCGCTGCCGGCGCTGCGACATCGCCTTGAGCTATCACAAGAAAGGCAACACCTGGGTCTGTCATTATTGCGGCGCCACCCTTCCGGCTTCGCGGAAATGCCCCAAATGCGGAGGGATGCTCGTCGAGCGGAGGGCCGGGGGGATCGAGGCCGTGGAGGAAGAACTGAAGAACGCCTTTCCCGGGATCGGCACAGCCTGCTTCGATTCGGACTCCGCGGGCCGCGAAACGGACCGGGAGAGGATCGTTCGGAACTTCCGGAAGGGAAGGATCCCGGTCCTCCTGGGCACCCGGCTTTTAGCCTGCCGGACGGACGTGCCCAAGGTCCGCCTGGCCGTGGTTCTCTCTCCCGAGGCCCTGCTCGGACTCTCCGATTACCGGGCCTCCCAAAAGGTGTCCGGGTCGATCACCCAGATGATCTCATTTGTCGAGGACGATGAGGCGGCCGAGGCCGTCATCCAGACATCCTGCCCTTCGGACCCAAGCATCCGCGCGGCCGCAGAAGGGGATTATTCCGCCTTCTATGAGGCTGAGATCGACGCCAGGCGCCTTTTGAATTATCCCCCCTTCACACACGTGGCCGAGGTCCTGCTCCGGGGAGGGGACCTGAGGTCCCTGGCCCGGAAGTCGCGGGAATTTGTGGAAAGGCTGAAAGGCGGCGAGGGGACAGTCGAAGTGCTCGGCCCCGCCCTGGCTTCGGTCTCCAGGGCGCGTGGGCTTTATCAGATCCAACTCATCCTGAAGGGCCGGGAGTGGGATGATCTTGACCAGGCCCTTCGCCGCGGGCTGGAAAAGATCGGGATAAAAAAAAGCTTGCGTCTCTCCTTCTGACCAGGCGGCCTTCTTTTGTCTCGTCAAGGGATCGGGAAGATGTCGACCCGGGCGAAATCCTCGATGAATTCATTGCCTTCCGAGGCCGCCTTGGCCCAGATATAGACGGACGTTCTGGCGGCGAGCTCGCCTCTGAGGGGCCCGTGGTAAACGACGTTGATGTTTCCTCCGGCGTCCGTCTGTCTGGAGATGACCCCGTGATGGCCTTCGAAATACCCGAGGTTGACTCGGAGATGGGCGGAATCACAGGTCTCGAAATAGATGGTCCTGCCTGCGAGCGGCGTCCCGTCGAATAGCTTGAGGGAGACTGAGATCGTCGATCTATCCCGTTGGCCGTTCATAGGGGCGAAGATGACGTTGGGGCTGGCGGAAAGCTTCAGGAGAACGGCAAACGAAGAAGGTCCCACGGGGGATGGGGTGCCGACGTCGTGCCTCGCGCAGGAGAAGGAGGCCAGGAGCAGGACCAAACCTAACGCGAATGTCAGGGCTCTTTTTGTTTTCATGTTCGTCATCCTTAGTCGGCGTAGTTCGCAAAAAAGATGGTCAAATAGCCCGTGGCCATGACCTTGTTCTCGGCCAGGTCATGGCCGTAGAACTCGATCTTCGCCGTGGCCTCGATGACGCCTTCGGCCCTGTTCTCGGCGAGGTCGATGAGCGGCGATTCCAGCTTGGCGACCTCGCGCACGACGACGAAGGAGAACGACACGCTCGTCCCGATCTTGAGGAGCCGGGAGAGGGCGCCTTCGAAGGAGTAGGGGACATCCACTCCCTGAACGTTCTTTCCGTCGACCCGGGAATACGAAACGATGTAGCGGTCCAGCATGATGTCGTTGAACTGGCTTGGCGTGAGGATGGGGGCCGGGTCCAGAAGGCTGGCTCGAAGGGTGGCCGTCGCCACGTCGGCCGTGACGATCGAATTCGCGAGTACGACGTCGGACTGGAGGAAGCTGGCGTCCGCGCCCGACGCGTCCGTCCCGGTGATGCTCTCGACGATGATGAAGCTCGAGGACTTGGAATCGTCCTCCAGCGGGTTGCAGCCGGAGAGCATCAGGATCGCGGGGAGAACGGCCAGAATCAAGAGGATTGTTGCCGATTTTTTCTTGGTCATTGGTTCTCTCCTACTTGATGATTCTGGGGGTGATGAAGATGAGGAGCTCCCGGTTCTGTTTCGTCCGGGCGAAATTGCGGAAGAGGTTCCCCAGAATGGGTATCTTGCCCAGGAAGGGGACGGTGTCCCTGGTGACGGAATCCTCGGTCCGGTAGATCCCTCCGATGACCGTCGTCCCTCCGTCGGGGACCATGACGGTCGTCTTCGCGCTCTGCGTCGTGATGGGGGGGATGCCGTTGACCAGATTGGCGAAGTCGGCCGCGTTGTTCTGGATCTCGACCATCATGATGATGGTCCCTTCGGCCGTGATCTGGGGCGTCGCTTTGAGTTCAAGGGCGGCGTTCACGTAGCGTGTCGTCACTGTAAAATTGGCTACCGTCTGGACGGGGATCTGGCGGCCCTGGATGATCTCGGCCGGCTGGTTGTTCTGGGTCGTCACCTTCGGACTGGAAATGATCCGGCCGTTGCCCGATGTTTCCAAGGCGGAGAGGGCGACATCGAGTCTGAAGGTGTCCAGGATATTGGCGAAGGAGAAGCCGACGGCCGTGCTGAAGGCGGGGGCGGGGAGGTTGATCGCATATCCCCCCAGCGGGCCCCCGATCCCCTTGGTCACGATGCCTTGGGGGATCAGGGCGCCGTCCGCCAGGATCTTGTGCGGGAATTTGAGGGAGGTCTGGTTGCCGTAGAACGGATCGACGATCCCTTGGTAGCCCCACTGGATGCCCAGGTTACGGATGAACGTGGCCGAGGCCTCAATGATCCGGGCTTCGATCGAAACCTGGGGGGTCGGCGTGTCGAGGACCGAAATGAGCTTTTCAAGCAGGTCCAGCTTGTCCTTGACGTCGGAGACGATCAGGGTATTGGTCCGCTCGTCAACGACCATTTCCCCCCGGCTCGAGATCTTTGTTTTGAGGAGGCCCGCCACATCCTTGGCCTTGGAATAGGACAGCGTGATCGTCTTGACCTGGACCGGTCCGGCCAATTCCTTGCTCTCCTTGAGCTTCCTCTGGTCCGTGTCCTCACGCATCAGGACTGTGATGGGGGCGATCCTCAGGACGTTGCCCTCGATGGTCCTGCCCATCCTGTTATAACGGAGGACGATGTCCAGGGCTTGGTCCCAAGGGACGAGGTTCAGATCGCAGGTGACGGTCCCGCGGACCTCAGGATCAAAGATAACGTTCAGATCGGCGAAATCGGCCAGGTAGAGGACCACGTCCCTCAAGTCGGCGTCCTTGAACTTGAGGCTGATGGGCTCACCCGAGTATTTCTCTTCTTCGGACGTGATGGTCTTGGGTTTGAATTTGTCTTCCTGCGGGGCCTTCTCGGCGGAGCCTTCCTGCTTGACCGCCTGCTTTACTTCCTGATTTTCCTGGGGAGGAGCGGGAGGGGGCATGGAAGGCGCCGGGGCCGCTGTGCTTACCGGCTTGACCTCTTTTTTCAGCTCGTCCACGCGGGCGGCGGGGGGGGGCGGAGGCGCCTGGCTCTCGATCCGAGGCTTCCGGACCTCCTGCGTGGCCTGCGGCTTAAAGAAGGAGATGACGAGGTCTCCGTTCACCGTGTCCATGGCGTAGAGGCTGGGCTCCTTGAGGTCGAAGACCATCCGGGTGATGGCCCGGGGGTTGGCCGGCTGGAACTGCCCGATTCGGACCCTGTCGACACCCAGTTTGGAGACCGGATAGACGGCCGCAGGCTTGGAGAACATGGTGTCGAACAGATCGACGACCAGGCGGGAGGGGTTGTCCAGGGCGAAGACCTGGGAGACGGTCCCGCCGTTCATCCTGGCCCGGAAGCTGATCCGGTCGGCCAGCTCGGAAATGTCAAGGTTGTTCAGGACGACCTCGCCCGAGGGTTTTTTGTCGAGCAAGGACCGGGTGTCCGGGTCGATAAAGTAGTCTCCCCCGGGCCGCTGGATGCTGTTCAGCTCGATCACGGTCCGGTCGCTCATCGAGAGGATCCTGTAAGGGACCTTATCTTTAAGGCGCAGGGAGAACCGCAGGCCGGACACCCCGGCCTTCTCGACCTGGATGTTCTCGATAAGCTGCGATTCCGCCGGCGAAAGGCGGGGGACCTCGGTGGTCCTGGCTTTGCCGACGTCGATGATGAGGGTTTGGGGCGGCTGCTGGACGTAGTAGGATGTCTGGACGGGCAGGAGAGCGTCGGTCCGGAGAACGAGCTTCGTGGTGAGCATGCCGGGCTGGACCTCGATCTTGTTGATGGAGATCAGGGGATCCTGCCCCGGCGCGGCCGATGCGAGCAGGAGAAGGAGGCACAGAGAGGTCAATAACGGCAGATAAATTTTCCTTTTCATGTTAACGTTCCTCCGGGTTTATTTCCTTGATGATATCTTTGGGCCTCATCAACGGGATCCCGCGTTCGTTGGTCTTGCGGAACACGACTTGATCGTCTTTGATCGAGAGAACGTAGCCGTCGGCGAACTTGTCCCCGGCCTTGATGAAGTAAGGGAATCCTTGCGGACCGCTCACGATCGCGGTGAGTTTCTGCTTGGTTTTGACGATTCCCACGAGGGTCGTGTCGTCAATGGACATCCGGGGGATCCCTCCGACCGCGGACTTCTCTTTGATGTCCTTTCCCCCCAGGAGGTTCTTAAAGGGATCCCTCCTCCCGGCCGGGTCATAGGTACCCTTTTCCGGGGGAGGCTTCAGCACGTCGGTCTCGAGTTGGCCCCCATTCTCCTGGGTGGAAAGCATCATGGGGCCGAGGCCTAATATTCCTATGGCCAACATGAATACGATCGATTTTTTCATGGTCATTTCCTCGGCTTGGCCTGGGCGCCCGGCGGGGGGGCGCTTTCTTCCAGGAAGAAGTAGGTTTTGGCGGTAAAGTTCGAAGTGATGGTCAGGGCGTCCGTTTGGGCCTGGACGCTCCGGATGGCGAAGTTTTCGATGTTGAAGATGCGGGAGAAGAGACTGAGCCTGTCGAAAAAGGCGGCGAGGTTATGATAGTTGCCTCTGATCTCAATGGGGATGGGCCACTCTGCGTAAAAGTCCTTCTTGATCTCGCCTCTCGGGGCGAACTTGATGATGTCCAGCCTGGCGTCGAAGGCCAGCTGCTGGATCCTCCTCAGGATCTCCGAGATCTCCTTCTTCTGAGGGATGATGACCTCGAGCTCCTTGAGGGTCGCTTTCATGCTGGCGAGATCGGTCTCGATCTTGTCGAGCTCCAGCTTCTTGGCTTTGAGGTCCTTGACCTCCAGTTCCATTTTTTGCCGTTCCGCCCTCAGGCTCTTAAGCTCCTGGTCCTTGGGCTTGAAGTAGAAAAAGAAGACGAGGCTGAAGATGATGAGGGACAATATGAGGTAACCGTACCAGGGCCAGTTTTTCATGGGCTCCTCCTTGGCTTGGCCTCCTTGGCCGGAGGAGGCGGGGCGGTCGACTGTTTCGGGTTGACCACACCGGCGGTCAGGGAGAACTCCAGGTATTGGTCATTTTTGGACGTCTTCTGGGTCGAAGCGATCAGATTGACGCTCTCGAAATAGGGGTCGCTCTCGAGGTTGGCGATGAAATCGGCGATGAGGTTGTTGGAAAGGGCGTTCCCGCGGATTTGGACGTTCTTCGAGTCGAAGCTGACCTCGTTCAGCCATACCCACTCGGGGAGCGTTTTGCTCAGCTCGTCCATGATCCTGACGGCCAAGTCCTGCTGGGACTTGAGCTCCCTGATCAGGTTGATCTTCTTGTCGACGGAGGCCTTCTGTTTCTGGAGCTCGTCGAGCTTGGCGATGACGTATTGGAGCTTGCTCTTCTCCTCCTTCGCCTGATTCAAGAGCTGACGCTCCTGGTCCATGGCCTTTTTCTGGTATAAGTAAAAGCCGGCCAGGGCGACGATGAGCAGGAGGAAGATGAGATTTCCGACTCCGGGCCTTTTCTTGGCCTTGAATTCGGGCATGCCCTCGGCCGGGGTCTCCCTGATCTCCTTGGTTTCCGGTTTTAAGAGGTTGATCCGAATCATTTTTCTGCCTTTCGGGTCGAAAGTCCGACGGCCACCCCGAAAGCCGGGGCCATCTCATTGAAAAAAATAGGATCGAATTTCTTCTCGTCGAAGGGGATGTTGCGGAAGGGATTGAAGATCTCGGACTTGATCCGGAATTTATGCTCGAAAGCGCCGGCCATGTTCGTGACGTTGGCCAGCCCGCCGCTGAGATAGATCTGCTCGATCTTCCGCTCCCTCTTCTCCCCGGCCTCGTAGAACGAGAACGTCTTTTCCATCTCATCGAGGAGGTCGCGGATGTTCATGGCCAGGACGGTCTGGAACTGGTCGGCGGCGACGCTCTTGCCCGGAATGCCCTTGAGGAGCTTCTCGGCCTCTTCGAAGGGGATGTTCAGCTCCTTGCGCATGTTCTCGGTGAAGAAGTACCCTCCCAGGGAAAGGTCGCGGAACAGCTGCGGCGTTCCCTTCTCGATGATCACGACGTTGGTGATGTTGGCCCCCAGGTTGATGATGGCGACCGTCTTGTCGAAGAAGACCTCCGGGTAGTTCAGCTCGAGGGCGTTCTGGAGGGCGAATACGTCGACCTCGATGGCCTGGAGGTTCTTCCGCGCCTGGTTCACCGCGCTGCTGTAGTTGGCGATCTTGTCCTTCTTGGCGGCCACGAGGAGGATGTCCAGATTCCTTTCCTCGACGCCCCGAGGCGACTTGAGGACGGCGTAGTCGACGTTGGTCTCTTCGTAGGGGTAGGGGATGTTGTGTTTGGCTTCCCAGATGATGGATTCGGCCAGCTCCTGCCTCTCCATGGCCGGAAGCGAGATCTTCTTGATGATCACGGAGTTGCCGGAGATCGAGATGACGATGTCCTTGTTCGAGATCTTGTTCTCGTCGAAGATGAGCCGGATGGTCTCGACCACGGCGGCCGAATCGATGATGGTCCCCTCGACGATGGCGTCATGGGGGAGCTGTTCGTAGCCGACCTTGGCGACCTCGTACGTCTCGCGGTCCCCCTTTTTTCTGGTCTTAAGCTCCACCGCTTTGACGGAATAGGAGCCGATGTCCAATCCTACCAACCCTTTTTCCCTAGAGATACCCAGCATTTTTCCCTGCCTTTTGTTGGATTTGAACGCGCTTCTTCGTCCCGAATTTTTTCCCGAGTTTCGTTTCGACGGGCCCGGGGACGAAGTCCCGGACGGATCCACCGAGCATGAAGACCTCCTTGACCAGGTTCGAGCTGAGGAAGGAGAACTCGAGGCTCGGCATCATATACAGGGTCTCCATCTCCGGGGAAAGCTTCCGGTTCATGAGCGCCATCTGGAATTCGTACTCGAAGTCCGAGATGGCCCGCAGGCCGCGGATGACGGTGTTGGTCCCGTTCTCCCTGGCGAACTCGACGAGCAGGCCGTGGAAGGACTTAACCTCCACCTTCTCCTGATCCTTGAAGATCTTCCCGATCATGTCCACTCTTTCTTTAGTCGTGAGCAGAGGGCCCTTTTTGGGGTTTTCCAGGACGGCCACCAGGATCCGGTCGAAGATCTTGAGCCCCCGGCGGATGATATCGACATGGCCGTTCGTGATGGGGTCAAATGACCCCGGGTATATGGCTTTGTTCTCCATAAAAAAACCCTTTGACCGTTCCACATTCAGTGTTGACTCCTAAATAACAAAAAAAGTTTCTTTTGTCAACCATTAATTATTCAATTGCTTGGGGTTAGGCCCTCCGTCGCCGTCCCGGAAGGGCAGCCCATCCTATCGTGAAAAATTCCTGTCCGGACGTCAATCACCTCCCGAGGGGATATACAGGGTGAATTGTCGCAGTAAGTAGGGGTCAAACCTACTCTTTTGACAAATTCAGAATTAGCGGGTTTTATTGTCAAAAGAGTAAGTTTGACCCCTACTCGTTGCATTTCTCGGGTCCTTGTGCTACTTAATATTGAAGAGAAACGATGATCAAGTTCGGGACATCCGGCTGGCGGGCCGTCATGGGGGATGAGTTCACGTTCCAGAACGTCCGCATCGTCGTCCAGGCGGCGGTCAATTACCTGAAAAAGAGGTTCCCCGACCAGCCCTGCTCCATCGTTGTCAACTATGACACGCGCTTCCTTTCGGAACGCTACGCCTTTGAGGCGGCCAAGCTCCTTTCCAAGAACCAGATCCGGGTCTTCCTGGCTGACAGGGACGCCCCGTCCCAGGCCCAGGCCTACCAGATCATCAAACGTCAATGCCAGGGGGGGATCAACTTCACGGCGTCCTTCAATCCGCCCGAATACAACGGACTGAAATTCAACACCCACACGGGCGCGCCCGCTCTTCCCGAGGTAACGGACCGGATCGAGGAAGAGATCCAGAAACTGGCGAAGGACTTCAGCCCCGACCCCTATTATGCCCGGACGGAGTTCATCACCAGGATCGACCTCCAGTCGGATTACCTCGAATTCCTCCAAAAGAAGATCGATTTCGACGTCATCCGGCGGTCCGGGATCAAAGTCGGCCTGGACCTCCTCTTCGGCACGAGTCGGGAATACCTTGACGAGATCCTGGAAGAGAACGAGGTCCCGATCGAGGAGATCCACGGCTACGTGGACCCCTATTTCGGGGGCGTCATCCCCTCCTGCACGGAGGAGAACCTCCGGGAGCTCAAGCGGCTGGTCAGGGATAAAAAATGCAGCCTGGGGCTGGCGACGGACGCCGACGGGGACCGGTTCGGGATCCTCGATCAGAACGGCTGTTTCATCCATCAGAACCTCATCCTGGCCATGCTCCTGGATTACCTGGTCTCGGTGAAGGGGTGGCGGGGAGGGGTGGCCAGGTCGGTCACGACGACCCACCTCATCGACCGCATCGCCCGCAAATACGACCTTCCGGTCTTCCGGACACCGGTGGGGTTTAAGTACATAGCCGAACTGTTCCTCCAGGGAAAGATCATATTCGGCGGCGAGGAGAGTGCCTGTATCGCCGTCAAGGACCACCTTCCCGAGAAGGACGGGATCTTCGCCGGCCTTCTGGTCACCGAGATGGTCGCGGCCTTGGGGAAAAGTCTTTCAGAGATCAAGCAAAGCCTGTTCAACGACTATGGCGAAATGGTCGGCGGCCAAAAGAACATCCCGCGGACCCCGGAGGCCGAGAAGAAACTGAGGGAGATCATCTCCAATCCGCCTTCGCGGATCGGGAACCGGAAGGTCGAAGCAACGGACGCGATCGACGGGATCAAACTGGACTTCGCCAATGACACCTGGCTGATCCTCCGGTTCTCGGGGACCGAGCCGCTCATCCGCTGTTACGCCGAGGCTGAGACCAGGAAGGAGCTCGACCACCTGCTGAAACACGGCTTGGAGATCTTCCCGTGAAGGACGAGCCCCGGAAGAACGGCCCCACGGTTCGCAGGAAGCTCTTCATGGCGGGCGTCGGGTTTTTCATCCTCGTGATGCTCGTCACTTCCTTCTTCGGGAAGAAGGGATACATGGACATCAACCGGGCGAGGAAGTCCTGCCGGGCCCTCGAGGCGGAACTCCTAGGGCTCGAAGAGCAGAAGAAAAAGCTGGAACTGGAGATCCGGGAGCTCGAGACGGACCCAGGGGCGGTGGAAAAAGAGGCCCGGGAGAAGCTCTGGCTCATGAGACCCGACGAGAAAGTCATCGTCACCAAGGGCCGATAGGAAGCCTCCGGACGGCCGCCTCATTATGCCCCAACGATTTCAGGACGACAGGTCGCAGGACCTCCTCGATGACCTCAATCCCGTCCAGCGTGAAGCCGTGATTCATGGTGAGGGCCCTCTCCTCATCATCGCCGGGGCGGGGACGGGAAAGACCAAGGTCATCACCAACCGCATCGCCCATCTCATCGCTTCCAAGATGGCCAGCCCGGAGGAGATCCTGGCCGTCACTTTCACCGAGAAGGCGGCCAACGAGATGGAAGCCCGGGTGGACCTCCTCGTCCCCTACACCTATTCTTTCGTCGAGATCAGCACCTTCAATTCCTTCGGGGAGAAGGTCCTGAGGGATTACGGGATGGAGCTTGGCTACCCTCCCGATTTCAGGCTCCTCGACGACGTGGAGCAGGCCATCTTTTTCCGGGAGAACCTCTTCAAGTTCTCCCTCCGGTACTTCCGGCCCTTGAGCTTCCCGACCAAGCACATCCAGGAGCTCCTCGATGCCATCAAAAAGCTGAAGCAGGAG
>JALHVH010000286.1 GCA_022867105.1 Candidatus Aminicenantota bacterium | reverse complement strand
GCGGCGGGGTCCCCGCCGATGACGGGTCGGGCATCTCTCCGCTCCTTTCCGCGTTATCAGAACAGGACGGTCGCTTCCCCGGCGACCTCGATCAGCTTCTGAATGAGCCGGACGGTGAGCTCCCGGCGCGTGTTGAGGGCATGGATTTCCCCTTCGTTGAGATAGCGGCCCAGGTAATCGGCGACGGTAAATATAAGAATTTGCTTTATCCGAGCGAGCTGAATTCCTGCCCTTGGCGCTGAATTTATCCTCCTATCCATAGCGGAACTATATCGCCGGCCGGGCGGTGCTGTCAACAGCCCCGGAAATCGTGTCAAGGCAACATGAATATTTCCGGTCCTGGGCAACGTGAATCTTTCCGCTTTTCGGTATCCGACCCAGAGCGGAAGCGAGATCTGCGAGAGCCGCTGACGACCGAAGAACGCTTCCTGCCTTGCGATGGAATGGTCGTCCCGCTGGAATGCTATTCCCCGCTCTTGTGACGCGGCTCGGCTGTGCCGGGTGACGCGGCCTGTTCCACGCGCAGTATGCACACCCGGATCGTCGTTAACCGTTCGATTTCCTGCGGCGACGGCAGCTTGAAGTACGTGATCCCCCCAGACGCGCCGTCTGCTCCCTTGTTCGTGAAGGACCATCTTCACATGAAATATGGCGGGCCAGACTTTCCAGAAATCACCGCACGTCTATCTCATCGAGGCATTAATTACGGCGCAAGCCGACCCGCTGAACCGGGAGGGCGTTGAGACCAGCCCCCCACCCCAGCCTCATCCACCACGCCCATGTTGATGAAAAACACTTTTCGTGTCACCTTTCGTGTTGGTGGCTGAAACTACGGGTATTTGGGGTATTTTGGCTCCATTGACCATGAACCAATAGACGATAAAAGGCCTGTCCCGGAAGCCACGTAACTCGCTGATTTATAAAGCGTTAAGAGAGTGCCGGAGGAGGGAATTGAACCCTCACCCCTGTCGCCAGGGACTGGATTTTGAGTCCAGCGCGTCTGCCAGTTCCGCCACTCCGGCACGGCGCGCTCAATATAGACGATTTCGTCCGGATTTTCAATCTTCGAGACTCCGTTTGACCTGACCGGCCGTTTTTGTTTACAATCCCTGCGTCGAGAAAGGATTCACGCCGTGGACAAACAGAAGCTCATTCGGATCGTCGACCGTTTCGCGGGCCTGAGGATCGTCGTTTGGGGGGATCTCATTCTCGACGAGCACCTCTACGGGACCACCCGGAGGATCTCCCGCGAGGCCCCGGTCCTCATCCTGAACTACCGAGACCTGGAGCATTCCCTGGGCGGCGCGGGCAATTCGCTCCAGAACCTCAAATCCCTCGGCGCCTTCCCTATTCCCGTCGGCGTCATCGGACGAGACGAGGCCGGAAAAAAAATCCTGTCCATTCTCAGGTCAAAAAAGATGGCCACAGAATGGATCTATCAGGAAAAAAGCTATAGGACGCCCCTTAAGACCCGGATCCTGGCGGGCGAAGACAACACGCGGAAACAGCAGATCCTTCGTATCGACCGGGACGGCAGTGTCCCCGATGACGCGGCCTTGAAACGATGGCTCCGGAAGGCCCTCGGCCTCCTAACCAAGGACTGCCCGGCCCTGCTTATCTCCGACTACAACTATGATACGGTCAAGGAGGACATCTACGCGGAGGTCCTCCGGACCACGGGAAAAAACAAAGTGCCTATCACCGTGGACTCCCGATTCCGGCTCCTGAGCTTCAAGGGCGCTACGGTCGCGACGCCCAACGAGCCCGAGGTCGAGGAAGCGCTCGGGATCGAGATCGCCGGGAGGGACGAGCCCCTCCGCAAGGCCGCCGGCCGGATCCTGAAGAAGCTCCGGTCTTCAGCTCTCCTCGTGACCCGGGGGTCCAGGGGAATGACCCTCTTCGAAAAGGGCCGGCCGCCTTTTGCCATCCCCATCCACGGGACCACCGACATCGTCGACGTCACGGGCGCAGGCGATACCGTGATCAGCGTCTTCACCCTGGCCCTGGCCGCCGGGGGTTCGTTCCGGGAGGCCGCCGAGCTCGCCAACCGCGCCGGCGGGATCGTCGTCATGAAGAAGGGCGCGGCGACCCTCACCCCCCGGGAGCTCAAACAGGCTATCCTATCTTGAAACCGAAGAAACTGAGGTCCTTAGCCGAACTGAGGAAGGCCGTCGAGGCCCAAAAGCGCCGCGGCAGGCGGATCGTGCTGGCCAACGGTTGTTTCGACCTTTTCCATGTGGGGCACGTCCGGTACCTCCGCGAATCCGCCAACCAGGGAGACGTCCTGGTCGTGGCCCTGAATAGCGACTCGTCTGTGCGCGCCCTCAAGGGAGCCGGACGCCCCCTCCTCCCCCAAAGGGAACGGGCCGAGGTCCTGGCCGCTTTCGAGTTCGTCGATCACGTCGTCATCTTCCGCGAACCCAACGTGGAAAAGGTTCTGCTCACCCTTAAGCCCGACGTCCATTCCAAGGGGTCGGACTACACGGTCGAGACCGTTCCCGAGAGGGAGACCGTCAAGAGCTACGGGGGAACGATCTTCATCGCCGGCGGGCCGAAGGTCCGCTCGACGAAGGACGTCGTCGGGCTCATCGCCGCCCGAAAGGACACGGATGGATAAATTCCTGATCATCCGGACGAGCTCTCTCGGCGATATCATCCATGTCCTCCCGGCCTTCGCCGCTTTGCGCCGGGGCTTTCCCGGCGCGCGGATCGCCTGGGTCGTCGAGGCCGCCGGGAAGCCCATCCTGGATTTGGTCCCGGGCATCGATGCGGTCGTCGTCCGCGGCGAAACGGACTGGATACGAAAGATCCGGGACAAGGACCAGACCGCGCTCGACCTCCAGGGCCTGATCAAATCGGCCCTGATCGCCCGACTGTCCGGGGCGCG
>JALHVH010000039.1 GCA_022867105.1 Candidatus Aminicenantota bacterium | reverse complement strand
GCCTCGAGCAACCAGAAGAACTTTTTCTGGGTCACTTCAAAGGACAGACGGCAGGCGTCCGAGGCGGGGGAAACGGCCCCGGCGTTGTCGAAGACCGTCGCCGTGATCGTGTAAACGCCGGCCTTATGGAAGATCTTCTCCCACAGCAGGGGCTTGTCGTTCTTCGTGAAGGTGTCGACGACCTGGCCCGCGGGGTCTGTGATCTCAAAAACGGCCTTGACGATCTCGCCGTCCGGGTCCGTGGAACCTGACGCGTCGAAGACGATCGGCCGCCCGACGTAATCCTGGCAAGGCAGGCAGGAGGCCCAGAGCTTGCAGATAGGCGGGAAGTTGATGTAGATCTTGGCCTGGGCGACGTTCGGGAGGATGATGTCCTGCAGATCGAGGGTCTTGGCCTTGAAGACATACTCGCCCGGCTTGTCGAACTTGATCTGCCACTTGGGGGATTCCGGCGTCAGCGTTTGGGAGGCCAGCGTCTCCCCCTGAGCGTTCAGGACCTCGACGACCATGCCCTTGGCATTCTTGCTGCCGCTCATGTCGATGGTGATAGGGTCGTTGAGGTTGGCCTTTTCCGGCGTGATCGCCAGGCTGTAGAGCGCCGGCGGCGGGGGAACATCTTCGATGCTCTTGAGGCCGATGTTGCCGCACGTTTTGGGGATGATAAAGTGGTAGAGCTTGTAATCCTTCGTGACGTCGACGGCGAAGACCTCGAGCGGGGCTTTACCGGTCCACTCGATCTCCTTGGTCACCTTGACCTTGCCTTGATTCCTGAAGAGCATCCACATGACGCGGTCGCCTACCGCCCAAGTGGAGTCCGTGAAGGTGGCCGTCCTTATCTGGTCGAGGAAGGGAAAATAGAGGTCGCCGTGACCGGCCATCTCGAAACCCAGCTTGATGTCGGCGGCGTAGCGGTCCACGACGGTCTTCATGGCCTCCTGGGTCGCGATCTTGCCCTTGACCCGGGCAAACGGGTAATGCGCGATGCTATTGAGCTTCGTGACTTCGGCATAGGTGTTGACCGTCAGGGCAATCAGGCCTAAGATAATCAGAATAAGAAAAAGTTTTTTATTTTTCATCTGTTCCTCCTCTCTGGAAAAAGCCCGGCTTCAAGAGCCATCGCATATCCAATTAAATATTTATTTCCCCCCTTTGTCAAGAAAAAAGACATCTTCCTAAAATTGCCGATAAGTTTTTTTCTTCTTAAGCGATGACGCCGATTTCTGGTGATACTTGGAACTCTCCCTCCCGTCCTGGCGGCAATTTTGGGACGTCTTCAGGCTCCCAAAAATGCCGGAACGATGGAATGGATAAACTCCGTGTCCCGGGGGACAGAACGCAGGGCCAGCTCGAGCATTTCTGCGTCCTTGTAAGAGCGTTCGAACTCGGCCTTGAGGAGGTTCCGGCCGTCCTCCACGCCGATCGAGGCCTCGGATCCTGTCAGGATGAGGTGAGTGAATCCATCCCCGAGCCTTGGAAACCGACCCTCCGGGGCCCTGAACGCAATCCACGCCGCCGTTAGCCAGCGGCTCCAATGGAGGACGGGCTTGTAGACGTCCGGATCGAGGGTATTGTCCAGGATGGCCACTTTGATCATGCCGGCAAGCCTCTCAGCGGACATCATAACTCTCTCCAGGAAAAAGGCAACTTGGCCCGGCGCTTTGTGTTTTCCGGTCGAATTCTGGTATAATTAGTTGTTTGAAAGAAGGAGATATGACCGTGAACATCGTCAACGAAGAAACCGAACTCCACGTGATCACACCGAACGAGCCCGGGATCTTCGGCCGCGTTCTGGGAACCTTGGCCCATGCCGGGATCAACCTGAGAGCCCTCTGCGTCTCTTCCCAAGGCGAGGAAGGCCACTTCCTTATCATCACGGCGGACAATAAAAAGGCCGAGAAAGCCCTCAAGACGCTTGGCTATAAGGTCAAACCGAACAAGGTCGTGACGGTCGAGGTCAGTGACCGGATCGGCGTCGGGGCCGAGATCGGTGCTCTCCTTGGGAACGCCGTCATCGACATCAAGTACGCTTATGGGAGCTCGAACGGAGAAGAGAGAAGCCTTCTCGTCTTCAATACGAGCAACAACAAGAAAGCGGCGGACACTCTCAGATAGGCCCGCCCCTTTTCGAACCATGCCAAAAAGGGTTCTGGTCGTCACCTCGGACGTCCCCTTCGTTGAGGGCGGGCACCTGGCGATCGCCCGCAGTACGGTGAGGGCCCTCCGCGAATGCGGACACGAGGCCGACCTCGTCCTGACGCCCCAGAACCGCTTCGGGCGCCAGCTTCGGGCCTACGTCGCCACCCGGTTCACCGACGTCGGGATGGACGGCCTCGGAAGGACGATCGACCAGGTCGTTTCCTTCCGCTTCCCCAGCTATGCCGTCAAACATCCCCGGCACGTCTGCTGGCTGAACCACCGGATGAGGGAATACTACGATCTCTGGGAGGTCCTCTACGCCCAGCTCGGCTTCAAGGGGAGGATCAGGGAGACCGTCCGACGGCGGGTCATCCACGTCCTGGACACCCATCTCCTCAAACACGACGTAACCAAAGTCCTCGCTCAGTCGAAAACCATCCGGGACAGGCTAAAGACCTGGGGCCATATCCCCTCCGAGGTCCTCTATCCTCCTCCTCCCCAACGGGAATACCGGAGGGAAGCCTCCGGGAATTTCGTCTTTTCCGTCTCCCGTCTCCATTCGCTGAAGCGGCTCGATCTGCTCGTCGAGGCCTTTCGCTTCGTCCAGAACATGGACGTCCAGGCGCGCATCATCGGCAGCGGGCCGGAATTCGAGCCCCTCCGGTCTAAGGTCAAGGAGTACGGCCTCGAGGGCAGGGTCTTCCTGCTCGGCGAAACCGACGAACGAACGCTCCTTGAAAATTATGCCCGTTGCCTGGCCGTGTTCTTCTGCCCCCTCAGGGAAGACTACGGGCTCGTGACCCCCGAAGCCTTTGCCTCGGGAAAGCCCGTGATCACCGCCCGCGACAGCGGCGGCCCCGCCGAGCTGGTCAGGCACGGCGAGACAGGGTTCATCGTGGAGCCCACGCCGCGGGCGATCGCCCTGAGGATCGACCAGCTCGCCGAAGACAGGGACCTGGCCGAAACGATGGGCCAGGCCGCCTTCGATTTCGTCTCGGGGATGACCTGGGACAAGGCCGTTCAAAAGCTCCTTCTTCCCTGATGCCGTGAGGAGGGCATGAGGAATGGCTTTGCTCCCGGCTCCGATAAAGATTCGCCTCTCCCCTAACGGAGACACGGACCTCCTAGCCCCCTTGATTGACCAAGGGGGGTTGGGGGGATTAATAGAACTCAAACAGAGTCTTAGGCGTGTCTCCGTCCGTCGGAGGCCTGTGGCTGCCCTCGTCGGACGCTCTTCTCAGGCTGATCTCCGCATGGTCGCTGCAGCCCTTCCCCCATGCCCTCCCATCACGGAAATCGACAGCCGCTTCGGCCCCGCCCATAGTTTT
>JALHVH010000285.1 GCA_022867105.1 Candidatus Aminicenantota bacterium | reverse complement strand
CCTCCAGTAAGGGCTGGGAGCAGGACGGCGAGATGCAAAAGAAAAAAAGGAGGCCGGCATGCTGGGGACAATTTTAATCATCCTGGTCATCTTGTGGGCTCTGGGACTTTTCGCGTTCCACGCCGGCGGCCTGATCCACGTTCTTCTGGTCATCGCCCTGATCGTTCTGATCGTACGACTGTTGCAGGGCCGGAAAATTCTTTGACGGGAAAAACGCCAATATGATTTTTCCGAAGGTCCGGGCCTCAAGACGGATATGGGGACTTCTCGCAGGCCTGGGGCTGATGACCCCCTGTCTCTTTTCCGCTCAGGTTTTCAAATACCAGAAAATCAAGCCTGAAAAGGGACATTTGATCCAGACGGTCCCCTTCGAAAAATGGCTGGAAAGAAATTATTGCGGCCCGGCCTGCTTGGCCATGGTCCTCAACTACTGGGATGAAACGCGATCCTTCGGCCAGCGGAAGATCACGGATGAGATCTATGATTCCGAAAGCCAGGCGACCTATAACTCCGAAATGGTCCTGTATCCTCGCACCAAAGGATTTGAAAGCTATTCCTTCCAGGGCAATCTGCAAATTTTGAAGGATGTTGTCGGGAAAGACATCCCGGTGATCGTTCTGACTAAAACCATAAAACAGATCGGCAAAGGACATTACCGGGTGGTCATCGGGTTTGATGATGACAGGGACCAGATCATCTTTCACGACCCCTATTTCGGAGATCGTCATGCCATGACGTCCGAAGATTTCATGAAAGTCTGGGAGCTGGGAAAGGGGCGGAACCAGTCCCGGTGGATGATGGCCGTAGTCCCCGGTCAAAGCCCTTTCCCTTTTCCCGCTCTGCAAAGCGACCCTCTGACCTCCATCAATCTGGCCACGGCTTATTACCGGAGGTCGGATTTCATGAAATCGAGAGAGCAGTGGGAAAAAGTCAAGGAATCTCTCAGCGAAGATCCCTTACCCCTGTACAGCCTGGCCATGGTCAGCCTTAGAGAAGGCAAAGCCGAGGAGGCTGAGGCTTATGCCCTTAAAGCCCTCAGCTTGGACGCAAAAAGCGCTTACGCCCACGACGTCCTGGGTCTGGCTTACGCCGGTCAGGAAAGGATTGCCCAGGCTTTACAGTCCCTCGGTCAGGCTCTCCGGCTTGCCCCTGGTGAGGAGTTTATCCGGAAGCATTATCTACAGGTCAGGGCTCTCTACATCGAAAGGGCCCGACTTGAAAACATTCAAAAAAAGGAGAATCCGAATGAGAAGACAAGTTAAGATCTGGAGTGTCCTGTTGATGATCTTGCTGGCCTCTTCCTATGCCGTCGCTCTTCAAAAACCGGCGCTTCAACAGGCGGGCACGTCAACTCAGCTGGTGATCAGTGGGCAAGACGTGATCACGGCATCCGATGCCGGGGGAGGCTATCTCTCCACGAGAGATCTTGTCATTATCATCATCGTTATTCTGGCGCTTGCCGCCCTGGGCGTCTTCGCCCTTTAGCTTGAGCGTGTCCGGGCACCCTTCTTGCGGAAGAGCTGACGGGAAGTCATCCTCTCGACTGATCTGAAAGGGGCGTCCTCTCACGGTGAGGACGCCCATTCTTACGCTGCTTGAGGCGCTTTTCAAATTATTCGTGGTGAAAATCGGTGTTATGGGCCATGGAAAATCAGAGGAGGCATAATTCCATGAAGCTTGTGGGTATTATTTTCATCGTTCTAGGGGTCTTGGCTCTGGCCTATCAAGGCATACGCTATACAACTCATGAGAAGCTGATTGATATCGGACCCCTCAAGGTCACGGCTACAGAGAAGAGGACCATCCCGCTGCCTCCGATCGTGGGCGGAGTTGCATTGGTGGCGGGGATCGTGATGATCGTCTTGGACCGCAGAAAGACATCATAGGATCTTCGTTGTGGTTATCCGTTCGCTAATTTTTTGGCGTTGAGAATCATTTAACGGAGGTCGCATGCATATTTTGTGGACGATTGTAGTCGGTTTTGTAATCGGGGTTATCGCAAAGTTGCTCTTGCCGGGAAGAGATCCGGGGGGATTTATCATTACGATTCTTCTCGGTATTGCCGGGTCCTTTGTAGCGACCTACATCGGACAACACCTCGGCTGGTATAGAGAGGGCCAGCCTGCCGGGTTCATCGGAGCGATTCTTGGAGCCATCCTCCTCCTCATCGTTTACCGATTGATTAGGAGGAGATAGTTACTTCATCCTGACGCCCCTGCCCGGGTCGGAGTTTTATGAAAAGTTGAAGCCCAAGCCGGGCGCCAGGATCTCCGTGGATTACAGGGAGGATGATTCCCGCCCGCGCGCCAGCCCGGCTTGACTGATTTTATTACTTTTTTTATAATCCCCTAAGAACCAGGACCGGTGGAAATTCGATGGCAACTGTTCTGATCATCGATGATGATAAGCTCATTTGCGACTGGATCGCGAATGTCGTCACCCGATTAGGGCATCACTCCGTCTCGACGCACCTACTCCGGGAGGGGCTTAGGAAAGTCCAATCCGAGTCCTTCGACATCGTTTTTCTGAACGTCCAGATGCCCGATGGAAGCGGCTTGGAGATCATACCGAAGATCAAAGCCGCCCGATCTTCCCCGGAAATCATCGTGATCACTGAGCTGGGCGATCCCGATGAGGCCGAACTCGCCATTAAAAGCGGCGCCTGGGATTATTTGGAAAAGCCGGCTTCCATCGAAGCCATAAAGCTTCCCGTCATCTGTGCTCTTGAATATCGCGCAGGACGGATGTCGGGGAAGCCAACCATGGTTTTTAAAAGGGAGGCCATTGTCGGAAGCTCAAAAAAGCTCAATTCCTGTCTGGAACTTCTGGCCCAGGCCGCCGGCAGCAACGTTAATGTTCTCATCACCGGAGAATCCGGAACCGGGAAAGAGCTTTTTGCAAAAGCTATCCATTATAACAGCTCTCGGGCCAAAAGAAATTTTGTGGTCGTTGATTGCACGGCGCTTCCCGAGACGCTTGTTGAAAGCGTTCTTTTTGGGCACGCGCGGGGAGCTTTCACCGGAGCCGATCGAAGCGAGGAAGGGTTGATCAAGCAAGCCGACGGAGGAACTCTTTTTTTAGATGAGATCGGAGAGCTGCCGTTTTTGATTCAAAAACGATTCCTCCGGGTCATTCAAGAGCACCGCTTCCGTCCTGTCGGAGGACGCCAAGAAATCGAGAGTGATTTCAGGCTTGTGACGGCGACAAACCGAAATCTGGAGGAAGGGGTCCTGCATGGCCGATTCCGGGAAGATCTCCTCTTTCGGCTCCGGACTCTTGTGATTGAATCCCCCCCCCTGAGAGAGATTCTTGAAGATGTCCAGGAATTGACGGAGTATTATATGAACGCTTTGTGCGAGCGGTTTGGGATAGAATCCAAAGGAGCCTCTCCTGATTTCTGGGATATCGTGACCGAATATAATTGGCCCGGCAATGTGCGAGAACTGATCCAGGCTCTGGAGAAAGCTTTGCTTTCGGCAAAAGATGAACCCATCATGTTCCCGAAACACCTTCCGACGTATATTCGTATTCAGGTGGCACGGAACTCTTTCCCGAAGAAGCCGGCAAGTCCGGGTAAGCCGGAGATACGCTCGAGCGTTCCCAAAGTGCCGCCCAAATTGAAAGAGATCCGGAAAGCAGCGGTTTCTGAAGCCGAGCAACGGTACCTGAAGGACCTGATCTCTTTTGTGGGCGGAGATAACAACAAAGCTTGCCGGATTTCCGGCTTGTCTCGCTCACGATTCTATACTCTTCTCAGAAAATACCGACCGGCTGATGGACGTCGGCCGACATGATGCCGGTCATGGCCTTTAAAAAAACATCGATTGAGTGCCTATTTATTGGAATAAGTGCTGTTTAAGAGAACAAAAGCCTGCCGACTCCGGGGGAAAGCGGCTAAGCCCATTTCCTCACCCCCATAAAAAACGAATCGTCTGGTTTTATGAATTTGGCATGTTTCTTGATTATGATTCAGTAGGCATAAAGAGAAATGGCGTAGATTCGTTTTTAAAGGGAAAAACCCAATGCAGCTGCTTTTTTATTCAAGGGAGGATGATCAAAATAGAAAGAGACTTGAGGCAGCAGTTCATAAGGTGATCCCAAAAAGTGAAATAGAACTCTTCAAAAGGCTGGATGACTTCAGGGAGAGACTCCGGATGCCAATAGAACCGGATTCTATTGCTGTTCTCTCAGCTTCGAACCGAGAGGAGCTTCAGCAGATGCAGCTGCTCCGCAGCCTGCTCACGGAGATTTATGTCGTCCTTGTTATCCCGGATCGAAAGAAGAGCACGATCAAACTCGCCCATTTCTTGTTGCCCCGATTCTTGAGCCGAAAAAAAGATAATTTCATAGATCTCGGCAAAGTCCTTAACAAAATGGTTCGGACTTCTCACTGATCACGCTTTCCGTCATTCGCCAAACCTGGGGTAAAACCAGGCCCAATGGCCACGCGGGAAGCCGGCAGGCTGGATCATCGTTCCAGACGACTATGAAATTTCCCTAATAACGATAAATTTCCCGTCCCTCTCGATATCGCCTGTCATGAAACGTGCTCCTGGAATCAATTCTCTTTAGCTTTTTTCTCGACATAAAGTCTCAGCTCGGTGAAAAAACTGCAATATGGATTAATTTGCATCTTGTCTATTTCTCTTTTTAAGAAATTGACATTGAATTCAGCTACAACCTCGTTCGTATTTCCTCGGTTCCAGCCCAGCGCAAAGTCAAATCCATGGAGCTTAAAACCGTTCATAGAACCCAAGTGATGTACATTTATAAATTTGAGCCGATGATTCTCAAAACTCGACTCGCTGAATTTTCTGACATCTTTAAGAGCATCTGTCTGTCTCTCTTTTTCATTTCTCTTGCCTGCCATCGTGCTGAGTATCTTTTCGGGAAGAGTCATTTTTGAGTCTCTCTCTATGATCGGTCTCGCGTTTTCCAGCACTAAGAGGATGACCATTTCTTGCGCTTTTTCGTTTCCTCCCATATACCATATGGCCATTGCATATCTTTTCCAAAAAATTAGCAAGCCGATGGCAACAAAGCCCGCCATCAGGGCAACGACAACTTTTCTCCGAACTCTCATTCTGACACTTGATCCGACTCTCGCCGTCCTGCGCCCTTCCGTTATCGGAGGACGCGATGGACTCGGAAGAAGCCACCCGTCTTAATGCGGTTTTCATGCCAAATTCTTTCCGTATTTTCAACAGGTTGAGAATCACCCCTTTTAGATCAAGGGCCGCCCGTCCTGCGAATGGAGCTGTCTTTTCTTTAAGTAAAGTCCTATAGAACAGCACATCTCCTATAGAAGAGCATATTGCCTGCCAGGCTGTCCCGAAATGATCGTCAGGATCAAATCATCCTTTTCACCCCATGTGTCGTGGCTATCAGGGCTTTGAAAGCAAATCGCATTCATGAAAACGGAGAGAAAATAACGAAAATGAATTGGCACAAAGTTTGCATAACCTATTTAATAAAAGGAGAACGAATATGAAAAAAGGCCTCTGGATCATTCCCGTGATTCTCATGATCACGGCGAGCAGCGCTGGTTATTTTTCTTCGCCTGAAGTCGGCTATCCCCCAATCGGAGGAAGTGCCATTGACCCCAGTGTTCAACAGTACTTTAGCAGCCCTCAAGTGTATGGTCGAAATGTGGATACTTCCTACTTTTATGATCGTCTGTCCCCCTATGGAAACTGGATCGAGCTCCACCCCTACGGCTACGTTTGGATCCCCCGACATATGGGCTACCGCTGGCAGCCCTATAGCGACGGACATTGGGTCTGGACCGATTACGGATGGACCTGGATCTCGGACCAGGAATGGGGAGATATTCCCTTCCATTATGGCCGCTGGGGTTGGGATAACGACATCGGCTGGTTTTGGGTTCCCGGAACGGTCTGGGGCCCCGCCTGGGTGTCCTGGAGGTCGAACGACCAATACATGGGCTGGGCGCCTCTGCCGCCAGGCGTCGAGTTCAGTTTCGGAATGAATTTCAATTCGCTTTCGATCGATATTCCCCTCAATTTCTGGGTCTTCATCCAAGGCTCGCATTTTCAGGACCGGTATCTCAATCCTTATGTCCTTCCGTTTGAACGCAACCAGACGATCGTCAACTATACATCCATGCACAACAACATCTACACCCGCAACGACAGGATCATCAACGAAGGAATCGGGGTTGATGAGGTCCATCGAATCACCGGGCGGGCCGTCCCCAGATACGGGCTGCAGGATGCCCAGCAGCCGGGACGCACGAGGGTCGTGGGCCAAGAGGTCCAGATTTTCCGGCCGGCCATCCGGAAAAATGAAGCCGCAAAACCAAAGATCTATTTGAACAAGGACCAGGCCCGGCAAGAACTGGCTCCGGCCAGGGTTTTCGACCCCCGGGGACAACAAGCCATCAAAACGGAAGCCGCGGCCGTCGAGAAGCGGCAGATTGAAGAAAAGAGACTCTTGGAGATAAGCCAAGCGCAAGAGAT
>JALHVH010000005.1 GCA_022867105.1 Candidatus Aminicenantota bacterium | reverse complement strand
GGCAGGAATTATCACATCACCGACATCGAACCGGTAAATAGGATCCTGACCTATCTGGGCCTGCCCGAGGTCAAGACGGGCGTCAAGGAACTGGCCGCGATCACCGGACGACTCGCGGACGTCAATTCTTACAGATGGGAGAATTACGACGGCCGCATCCTGATCATCGAGCGCGGGCTCTGCCAGGACATGAACAGCCTGGAGCGCTATCACTGCGTCGTCAGCATCATGGTCCGGGACAGGTATTGATATAATCCTCGTGTGTCAAGTGTCTTCCTGAAAGAATTCACGGCCGTCGAAAAAAAAGGCAAGAACAACAAGAAGGACATACGCCCCGATGAGGGTCATGACGAGCGGGTCGGAGCCCGGGGAACGGTGATAGACCTCCCCTTCCCCGGGCCGCGGCAGCGGGCTCGGGTCCCAGGGCAGGCCGTAGCGCGCGGCCAGCCCTTTGATGTTCAGGAGGTGGATGACGGGGACACCGCGCCGGGCCATCTCCTGGACCATCCCCCGGCGTCCCGGCGGAGGGATGTCCCGGACCCTGGTCGACCCCGGCTTCAATCCGAGGACCGACGCGTCCGTCCCTATGTTGGCCCAGCTGCCGCCAATGTTGACGAAGGCTGCGATCCTTTTCCCGCGCGCGTTCTCCATATAGAGCCGGGACCGGAGCTCCACATTGCGCTCCAGGTCCGGCACTTCGATGAGCGGCAGGCCGCTCTTCCGGACCTCGCCCTGGAGAAACCGGCGTCCCTCTTCGCTCATGTCCCGGCCCGTGTCCCCTTCTCCGCCGACAGAAAGGGCGATGATCCTTCCCCTGGCGCCGTCCGCTCCGGCGATACAGGCATACATATCGAGCCAGGAAAAACGCGGATCGTTCGCACCCCACTGGGACGAGCCCAACGAGCAGATGACCAGGGCGTCGATGTCCATGGCCTTGGCGGCGGAGAGCACGGCCAGGAGGAGCCCGGGGAACGAGCTCGAAGCGCCCACGGCGACAGCCTCCCCTTCTTTCACCCGCGCCTCTTTCAACAATCGCACGACGAGCCCGGCACAATCGGGGTTGGCCGTCGTC
Organism: Candidatus Aminicenantota bacterium; assembly: GCA_022867105.1. Taxonomy (GTDB): domain Bacteria; phylum Acidobacteriota; class Aminicenantia; order Aminicenantales; family Saccharicenantaceae; genus JALHVH01. The sequence continues at coordinate 1,775 of JALHVH010000005.1, read as the reverse complement.
CGCTTGGCCTCGAGGTTTCCCAGGGTCGTGCTGATCGGAGAGGTCTCGACGCCGACAAGGCCCGTCCGGTTGGGATCGGCCGCCGCATCGGAGGGAATCCCTTTCCGTTCCCGGCATTCCAGGAGAGTCCTCTCGACGGCCGCCATGATCTCCGCCGCCCTCATCATCGCCGCCCGCTCGGGGAGCGCGTCGGACGGGAAGAACTTGAACAGGCCGAAAAAGAGGAGGCTCAGTCCGGCCGCGAAATAGAGGCGGGAAGAGCGCAGCGTCTTTCTCATAACCAGGAAACAAACCGGACGAGGAAATACGTGAGGATGGATACCGTGGCCAGGGAGGCCAGAGTCGGCAGGGGCCTCTGCCTTTCCAGGCTGCCAGCCAGGAGCCCGGGGATGACCCAGCCGATCGCACGCAGCTCAGGGGACCCGAGGAAGACATGCGGCAGGAGGAAGAACCAGGCCTGGGCCAGGACGGCCCCGAGCAGGATCATAAGAACGAACCTCCGTCTGCCGAAAAGGATAAGGAAACGGGAAAGCCCTCTGTAGGCCAGGAGGGCCATGATGGCGACGAAGAGGGTCGCCAGAACCCTCAACGGATGGTCGAGGTAGAGGGCCATGTAGCCTGGGACGACGAGCCCGCCCGGGGAGATCTCCGTCAGCTCAACATACAGGAGCGCCAGCAGGAGCCCGATGAGCAGCGTCTCAAACACCATGGGCCGCCCCCGTCCGTTTCCAGTGTTCGACGATCCCTTTGCCCAATCCCCCGATGTTCCCCAATCCGATCACGACGGCCGGCCCGTCCGCGAGACGGCCGAGGCCCTGGAAGATCCCGGCAGGCGTCCGCTCCTTGAGGATGACGAGCCTGCCTTCCGGCCATCCGGACCGCTTTTTCAGCCTGCGCCCGAAGGCCCAGGCCTGGCCGCCGATGACAGCGACCCGGGTCAGGCGGTCGAACTCTCCCCTCTCGAGCGCCTCCGCCCATTGGAGCGTCCGGTCCCCCCGGTCCTCCCGGAGGTTCAGGAGACCGATGAAGGCCCGCCCGGAGAGGGACGGCCTGTCCATGATCCGATCCATGGCTTCGCGCGAAGACCCGGGATCGTTGGCGGCGAAAGCGTTGACGAAGGACATCGCCGGTCCGGCCCCGGTCCTCGGCACGTCCCATATCCTGAGGGCCCCAAACTCGGGCGCGGCGGCGGCCATGCCGCGAAGAGCCGTCTCGTCCCCGACGCCGAGCTCCCGGGCCGTCTCGAGCGCCAGCCGAACGTTCGCTTCGAACTCTTCATGAGGAAGCGCGGCCGTCCGGTCCATGTTTCGCATGGCATTTTTCCGGGCCAGGATGAGCTTCGCTCCTAGAGTTCTCCTCTTTTGCTCGAAAATGGGAAAGAACTCCTCTTCGGGAAGGATGATCGTCCCATGGACCGGGAATGCCGAGGCCAGGCAGGCCGCGATCTCCTCCCGGCTTCGGCCCATGAGATCGAGGTGGTCGAGGCGGACGTTGGTCAGGGCCAGAATATCCGGCCTGATGAGGCGCCGTGACTCCGCCAACAGGCATTCTTCGCGGATGCTCATCATTTCCATGACCAGGATTTTCGTCCCTAGACGGGCCGCCGTCCGGACGATCCGCTTCTGCTCGAGGACCGATGGGAGCCCCCGCCTCCGGACCTCCCGCTCCGTCCCGTCCGGGAGGATGAGCGCGGCCCGGGAACCCGTGGTCTTGGCCAGGACGCTCATCCCGGCCTCCCGCAGGGCTCCGGCGATGAGGCGGACGACGCTCGATTT
>JALHVH010000038.1 GCA_022867105.1 Candidatus Aminicenantota bacterium | reverse complement strand
TTGAGGGCGGCCTGATTAAGGGCGGCCTTCATCTGAGCGACGTCCGACTTGGCCACAAGGACGCGAGTCCTCCAGGTCTCGAGCTCTTCGCCGGGGATAAGACCCGGGTTCTGGTTGATAACCGTCTCCCGCCGCTTGAGGCCGGCTTCGGCGTCGGCCTTGGAGGCCTGGGCTTTCTCGTAGTTCGCCTGGGCCGCTTCGACCGCAATTTTGTAGCGTTCCGGTTCGATCTCGACGAGGATCTGATCGACCTTGGCGTAGCTGCCCTCGGAGAATAAAATCCTGTCGACAACGCCCGACACCCGGGCCGTGACTTGGACCTTTTCGAAGGCATCGACCGAGCCCACCGCATTGACGCGATAGGTCAGGGACCGGAGTTCGACAGCTTGGGTCTCGACCGGGAAGGTGATCTTGGACCGGTCGAAAAGCGCGGTCCTTTTTCCGCCGGGCCCCTGAGACGTGCCGCCGCCTTTCTTGCACTGGGCTGAGACGAGGGCCAGGACGAACGCCAGGAATACCGGTATGAGAACGTGTTTCTTCTTCACAGTTTAGGCTCCTTGCCGAACGGGTCCAGCCCGAGTGCGGCTTCAAGATTGAGATATGAGATCCCCAGGCCGTAACGCTCCTGGACGAGAGTGACCTCGGCCTCGAACAGGCGGACGTTGGCGTCCGCGACCTGGAGCGCCGTGCTCAGTCCCTGCCGGTAAAGCTCGGCAGTCTCGGCGGCGTTTCTTTTGGCCACTTCGTGGGCGACCGCGGCCTGCTTGAGGGCGGCCCTCTGGTTCGCCAGGGAGACCTGCGTATCGCGGACGTCCAGCTCCACGCGTCTCATAGCCGTCTTGACGTCCAAGTCGGCCAGAATGGCCTGGGCCTTGCGTTCCCGGTAGTCGGCGTTCCGGCTGAAGCCGTCAAAGACGGCCCAGCCGAGGGTCAGGCCCAGGTTCCAGTTGGTCGCGCGCCCGGTCAGCCCGGCTTCGTTCGTATATCTGAACTGGCCGCTAAAGCTCAGGGTGGGCAGCCACCTGAGGGTGGGCTCGATCATGAGGGCGTGCTGGGCTTTGGCATGGTAGCGCAAGGCCCCCAGGTCGAGCCGGCGGTCCTGGGCTTGGGTGACCAGCCCCTCGACGGCCGCCTGGTCGCTTTCGGTTGCGGCCTGGAGGAGGAATTCCGGGACCTTGAGTTTGGTAGATGAGACGATCATGTCATCCAAAAGATAGCCCAATTGGAGATAGGTCGTTTCGACCTGTCCTTTGACTTGAGTGACGCCCATCTCGGCCGTGGCGAATTCCAACTCGGCCCGGGTCACGTCATTTATAGAAACTAGGCCGGCCGCATAGCGTGCCTTGGCGGCGTCCAGGGCTTGCTTGGCGTAATCATAGCGATGCCGGGACGCCTCCAGGACCTGGTCCGTGCCCAGTGTCGTGAGGAACGCATTGCCGACCTCGAAGGCCAGCTGCCGCTTGCTCTCGGCGGAGGCATAGCGTTGAGCGTTCCTTTCCGAATTGGCCTGCAAGAGAGCCGGCAGGCTGCGGGCGTCGAAGATGGTCAGATTGAGCTGGGCAACTCCCGCCAGGGCGTCGAATTTCTGGATGACGAGCTGGGTGCTGCCGACCGTCCTCGAAACCTCGAAGGGGCGGCGGGTGTAGGTCCCGGTGGTGTTCAGCGTAGGCAGGAAATAGGACCGGGCCCGGGTCACCCGGGCTTCGGCCTCGTTCATCTGCTCGTCCGCGGCCAGCGCCCGTTCGTTCCGGGTCAACGCCCGTTGGATGGCCGCCTCGAGGGTCAGGCCGTCCTCTTCGGCGCGGGCGGGCGCCGGGATAAGGAGAAAGACGAGGCCGATGACGGCGCCTAGAAGGTGCCACTTTTTACGTGAATTCCGTTCTTTTTTCATGGAAAAAACTCACACGGGATAAAAAATGAACTTCCATGATAGTTTAGACGGCAAAAGTTGTCAAAACTTCCCTGAATCCGCCACGGTCACCGGGTCCTCATTCACGTGAAGACTACCCCCACCCGGGACGCCAGGGGCGTCGCGACCGGGGCCGTGGAGATGTTCGCTTACCTGAGGGACGCCTTGGAAAAAACGTGGTCGGGGATGGCCGCGTTGAACTCGATCGATTCGAGGACGAACTCGGTCCCCAGGCCCTCCCTGAGGGCGTCTTTGAAGATGATCCGCGTCGGGACCCAGCGGTTTCCCAGCCGCTCGACGTTCCTCACCTCCGTCGTCTTGAGGAGTTTGCCGCTCTTGGCGTACCTGTTCTCCTTAAGGACGACGAAACGTTCCTTGTCGACCCAGATCTTTCGGGTGAAATAGGCGGTCACCTCGCCGCGTGACGTGAGGTCGAGGACCCAGCACGGCCGGCCTTCGTATTCCTCTTCGCCGCCGACTGCGGCCGTGTAGAGGACCTCCAGGCGGGGGTCCTCCATCATGTCCTCGTAGGAAAGGTCCGAGCCCATGACGGACTGGCGGAGCATGTGCCCGGAGATGAGGATCGTCCTGTCCGAGGACGGCGTGTAGGTCCAGAGCTGTTCGTCGAGTTTGAGCATCTTGGTGCCTTTCTCCCGCGGCGGATCGAGGTACTCCGTGAAGGATTGGGTCCGGCCCCGGATCCAGGATTTGGACCTGACGCTGCGCGAGCCGCGGCGGCCGTGGATCCTCATCTCGCTTGTCGTGATCTTGTTGTCCGAGCCCATGTTCTCGTCGGCCCGGCGCAGGATCGCTTCGGCGTCGGGAGCCTGGGCGAGGGCCGCGGCGGCCGCGGCGAGGAATATGAAAAATACGAGCAGAAAGACGACCCGGTATCTCATGCTTCGAACTCCTTGGCCAATTGGGACGTCTGGCGCTTATAGATGCCGATCCCGGAAATGGCCTTCCCGAGGAACGTCGCTAAGAGGCCGGGCACGAATCCGATGACGTAGCTCACGGGCGTCACGCGGGCGCGGAGGACGTCGGTGATGATCATGGAGGCGTTCTTCAGCATCGATCCGATGTTGACCCCCTTGGTCTGGAGATAATAGGAGACGCCCAGGCCCAAGGCGGTCCCGACGGCCGAGCCGAGGAAGCCGATGATGGTCCCTTCGGCGATGAGCGACCTGTAGAGATGACCCTTGTCCTCGCCGAGGGCCAGGCGGATGCCGAACTCGCCGTAGCGGCGGAGGCTGCCCATGAGCCCAGTGTTCCAGAGGACGATGGACATGACCAGGACGAAGAGGACGAGCATGAGCGAATAGATGGCCGTGGCGAAATCGAGGGTCTGGGCCAGGCCCCCCTGGCTGCGAAGGGTGACCATCTCGGGCGCGAACTCGTCGGTCTCTTCCCGGCGTGCGGAGTTGAAAGAGGCGGCCAGGTCGGCGGCTTCGGCGCTCCGGTAGAATGAATCGCGGAAAAAACCGAGGATCTCGCCGGCGGAGTCGGTCATGTCCAAGGCGCCCTGGATGTCGCCGATGTCGGCCAAGACCGCCCCCCGGTCCATGGCCGTGATCCCGAAACGGATGGTCCCCGAGACCGTAAAGTTCTGGACGACCAGGCTGCCGTACATGGTCGCGCCGATGAGCGTCGCCGTCCCGCCGGGTTCCACCCCGAGCCGGCGAGCGAACCCGTCGCTGAGCAGGATCTCGCCCGGCTTCCCGGGCAGGCGGCCCCGGACGATGGCCGTGTCTAGGTTGAGAAGCCGACGCTCGGGGCTCTTCGCCGACCTCAGGTCGACGGCCAGGCCGGCGGCCGGGCCCTGGGCCCGGGTCTCGCCCTTCTCGTCGGGGATGTCCAAGAGGCCGCCGAACCGGATCCGGGGCGTCCAGACGAGGCCGGGGTAATTCTTTTCGAGCTCAGCGACGAGCTCCCGGACGCCCTCAAGAGCCAGGTCGTTGGGCGCCTGGTCGGCCTCCCTGGCGTAAGCTCGCGACATCACCTTGACGTGCCCCGCCGAAAAATTGGCGCTCGACTCGACGATCGTTGAGATGGCCCCGTTGAGCCAGCTGAACCCGATGACGGTCAGCATCGAGCCCAGGACGACGGTGACGATCGGCAGGAGGCTGCGGGACCTGTCGCGGAGGAGCCCTTTGAGGAGAAACCGGATCATGTCATCCGTCCTCTCAGCGCGTCCGTCGGCTTGAGCTTGGCGATCTTGCGTGTCGGCAGGAAGCTGATCACGGTCGTGGTCAGGAGGACGAGGATCGTTGTGCCGGCAACGAGGCCCGCGCCGTAGGACGGGAAGAGCCGCTCCCCGATGGCGAAGCCGTAGCTGTCGGTGTCGCCGGGCAAGGCCCAGCCGGTCCTGGCCATCCAGGTCAGGAGCGGGATCCCGTAGGCGGACGCGACAAGCATCGCCAGCACCCCGTTGAGCGCCCCTTCGAGGGTGAAGAGCCGGATAAGCCTTCCCCGAGTGAAGCCTAGGGCCATCAGCGTCCCCATCTCCTTGCGCCGGTGGAAGATGGACAGGACCTGGGTGTCGAAGATGCCCAGCATGGCCAGAGCGAGGAAGATGGCGTAAAGGATCGAGCTTCCCGCGGTCTTCGACTCGACCAAGGCCCGGACGTCGGCCAGGAAGTCGTCGCGGCTCTTGAAAATCCAGGCGCCGGCCTCGAAGGGGCGGGCCGCGCCCTGGGCCAGGATGACGAACGTCGCCTCGCCTTCGAGACCGGTCATGGCCCGGAGCCTGGCCAGGGGGATCCAGATCTGGCCGGCGTCGATCGTCTGGACCGAGGTCGTCATCACCTGGACGACCGTCGCGTCCCGGGCGTCGAACGTGCCGCGGGCGTCACGCCACTGGAGGGTGACCGTATCGCCCGCCTTGAGCCCGGTCGCCTTGGCCATGCGGTTTCCGATGAGGACGGGGATGTCGTCCCCGGCCGCGTCAAGGAACGAGGTCGGGATGTTGAGGACGGTCTGCCCCGGCTCGATGCCCTTGACCAGGACCGTGAACAGGCGGCCGCCGGGGTAGATCGTGCCCTGAATGACGAGGACCGGCGCGGCTTTCCCGGCCTCGGCGAGAGACCGGAGGCCGCCAGGGACGGGTTCGTGGGCGTCGGGCAGGCTCAGCGGGTCATAGGGGTCGTAGGCCGGATGCCAGTATTGGCCGCCTCCGACCTCGGAGGCGATCATGGCCTCTTCCGCCTGTTTGTTCATCCCTTCGAGAAGGCCCTGGGTGAAGATGATCAGAACATATGCAAGGGAGAGGACAAAGACGTTGAGCCAGGTCCGGAGGCCCGCCCCGAGCAGGTTCTTCGATGCGAGCTTGAGGACTATCATGGCCTCTCTCCCGTGCCACGCGCGCCGGCGCCTCCTCCTCCATCCAGCCGTTCGTCCGAGGCCACCCTGCCGTCGACCAGGGTGATCTTGCGGCGGAGATACCGGATGACCTTGCCGTCGTGAGTCGCGAAGATGAACGTCGTCCCCAGCTCCCGGTTCAGGCGCTCCATGGTCTGGAGGATGTTGTGGGAGTTTTCGGCGTCGAGGTTGGCCGTCGGCTCGTCGGCCAGGATGATGTCCGGCTGCTTGACCACGGCCCGGGCGATGGCCACGCGCTGGCTCTGGCCGCCCGAAAGCTGGGCGGGCCGGGACCGGGCCCGGTCGGCCAGGTGGACCCATTCGAGGGCGGCCATGACTTTCCTGCGCCGTTCCGCCGCCGTATCGCCGAGGAGCAGGAGCGCGAACTCTACATTTTCATAGACGGAGTAGACGGGGAGCAGGTTGAAGGTCTGGAAAATGAAGCCGATATGCCTGTTCCGCAGGAGCGCGGCTTCCTTGTGGGACAGGCTTTCGATCCCCTTTCCCATAACGACGGCGCTCCCCTCAGTCGGCGCGTCCAACGAGCCGATGATGTTGAGAAGGGTTGTCTTGCCCGACCCGCTCGGCCCGACGAGCCCGGCGAATTCGGCCCTCGAGAAAGCGAGGCTGACCCCGTCCAAGGCCATGATTTTGTGCTGGCCCATGGGATAGATCTTTTTCAGGTCCGTCGTCTCGATGATCGGCGTGTCCGTCATAGCGGCCTCTTATGCGTTCTCTAAAAATGATAGGCGAGGAGGAACTCGAATCCCTTACCCGCGAAGGAGCCGGCACTCCCCTGGCCCTGGAAGACGAGGAATTCTTCCGGGTTCCAGAATAGGATGAGGTTGAACGTCAACCGGTCGTAGGTCCGCTGCCAGTTGAGAAAGCGGTAGGCGTTCTCGTTTTTCCAGCCGTAGTAAATGATGCCGGTGACCTCATCCAGGAGCCCGACGGGATAACGGAGGAGAAGGGCCGAAAAGCTGGTTCCACTTCCCGGTCCAAAGGCCTTGGCGCTTGACTCGAGCCAGAAGTGCTCGGCCAGGGCATTCAGCCCGTTGCCGAGGCCGAAGGTGTAGTCAAGTCCGACATTGAAGCTCCGTCGCCAGGGCTGCGGGACGAGCGTCGTTTTCTGGCGGATGAGGGCGCCTTCGAACCAGACGCCGACGCCGATGTCCCATTTTCCATCGAGCCCGACCCGGTCTTCGGGGACGGACGGCAGTGGTTCAGGCGCCGGCACGAGCAGGACGGGACTGAGGTCGACCCGTCGGTGATGGTAAGTCGCGGCCAACTCGCCGCTCCCCAGGGGAACCTGGACGCGGCCGCCGAATTCGGGCGACTTTTTGTCCGGGGGAGCAATGTCCAAGCCTCGGATCTTGTCGTTTCCGTACATCCCCCAAATCCAGAAATTGGCGTTGCTTACGGCATAGTAGCGGAGGAGGAGCGCGTAGACACCATCCGTGATCTGAAGAGGATCGCGGGGGTCGATGCTGTCGAACCACATCAGGGGCCGGAGGAGGCTGGCCGAGCCGAAGTTGATCTTTTGAAGCCCGGCCCTGGCTTCGAACTGGGACGTCGAGATCCTTAGCCATGCCCGGTAGGATTTGATTTCCGCCTTGGGAGGAATGCCGGACCCGGAAAAGAAACGGGCTGTACCGAATGAGTTCGCCGAGACCTCGGCGTCAATGGTGACACTTCCGCCGGCCTTGAAGGAGAATGCGAATTCGGGGATGAAGCGGAGGCTCCAGATGGGCTGGATTTTTTTGTCGAACCTCCCCGAGGCCCACGTCGAGATCAAACCCTTGAATTCGAGCCCATGGGATTCAGCCCGGAAGGGGAGAAGAAGGCCAAGCCCGACGATCAGGAAAGGGCGGAGACCGGCGCGCATCATCCTTGCTTGCCTTGATGATCTATCTTTCCACAGGAGGCCTATTTAGTCAATTCGACCAAACCACCCGGCCTCGCGCCTGTCAAAAAGCGAAGGTTTCAAAGCCGGCGGAAAAGGACCATGAGAACCAAGGAGAGGGCGACGGCGATTGCGGGGACGGGCACTCCGGCCCATTTTACGTGTTCCCGCATCTTCTCGCCGGCGCGGAGTCCCAGCGGGACCGTGAGGAGCGAGATGCCGACGGCCAGGATCGCGTAATACCATGACAGAGGGGTCGTGGTCCCGGGGACCAGGCAGGCGGCCGTGCCCGTAGCGAACCTGACCAGCGGAAAAGCCGCTACAGAGATGAGCGCCGCCATCCCTCCCCAAACTGCCCGGCCGGCTGTCCGGCGTTTCCACGCCTTTTTGAGGATGACTGCGAGAACGACGAACGCTCCCCCTTCGAGGATGAACGCGAACACGGGATTGGCGATGGCTCCGTTCTTGAGCGGAATGGACAGAAGAACGGCGTCGAACATCTTGAAAAGGACCGCGATGGCGACGATGAGTGCGGCACTCCAGGCTTTCCTGTCGGCGGCCCAGGCCGCGGCGATGAAGAAGAAAGCGACTCCGGTCATCACCGAGCCCGATATCGAGGAAGCGCAGGCATGGAGGGCGGCTCCCAGGAGGCATTCCGAGAGCCCCCAGACGGCCCCTAACAAGATTACGGTCCCGACATTCCTTCTGACGTTCGTGTCTTCCATCTTTCGCTCCTTGTCCCGATTCAGCCGGCCGTGGTCCGGGCCAGGGCGGCCTTCACACGCTCCGGCGTCATGGGCAGCTGGAACAGCCTGGCCCCCGTCGCATCGAAGACGGCGTTGGCCAGAACGGCGCCCATGTTGATGATGGCCGGTTCGCCGCCGCCCGAAGG
>JALHVH010000284.1 GCA_022867105.1 Candidatus Aminicenantota bacterium | reverse complement strand
ATCATCTACCCCGAGATCACGGAGATGCAGGCCCGGGCCGTCTTCGAGGCCGCCGCGGCGACCCGGAAGAAGAGAATCGAGGTCGAGCCCGAGGTCATGATCCCGCTCGTCGGGAACGTCAAGGAGCTCGCCGATCAGGAAAAGATCGTCCGGCAAACGGCCGAGGCCGTCATGAAGGAGCAGGGCGTCAAGTTCAAGTACCTGGTCGGGACGATGATCGAGATCCCGCGCGGCGCCCTCACTGCCGACGAGATCGCGGCAGTGGCCGAGTTCTTCAGTTTCGGCACGAACGACCTGACCCAGACGACCCTCGGCGTCAGCCGCGACGACGCCGCCCGCTTCCTCGTTCCCTACGTCGAGAAGGAGATCTACGCCAAAGATCCGTTCGAGGTCATCGACCGCGACGGTGTCGGCCAGCTCATGCGCATGGCCGTGGAGAAGGGGCGAAAGATCCGGCCTGCGATCAAGCTCGGCATCTGCGGCGAGCACGGCGGCGACCCGTCGAGCATCGAGTTCTGCCACCTCATCGGGTTGAACTACGTCAGCTGCTCGCCGTTCCGCGTGCCCATCGCGCGCCTCGCGGCGGCACGGGCGGCCCTGTTGAACGCGCCCAAATCCGAATCAAAGAAAGCCGCCAAGCCGAAGGCCAAGGCGGCGTCGAAGGCGAAGAAGACCGCCCGCAAGCGCTGATCCGGGGCGATGAAGGCCGCCCTTCTCCCCCCGACCCCCGGGAACCAGTCCCGGCGGTTCCCCCCGCCTTGAAGGGCGGGTCCCCCTTCCGCTACGGGGGGCTTCAGGGCGACCTCCATCGCCCCGGGCCTCCGCAACAAACCGCCCAGACCTGGATAAGAAGTTTTTTTGCGAACGCTCACCCTCTCCAGAGCCCCCAAGGACTGTTCCGTGCGGGCGTCCCGCGGACCGGTCCCCGGGCTATTCCTTATCCAGCCCGCGCTTGCGCAGAAGCGGCTCGATCCCCGGCTCCTTTCCGCGAAAACGCACGTACTGCGTCATGGGGTCTTCGGTCCCGAACGGCTCCAGGATGTTCTTCCGGAAGGACAGGGCCGTCTCCCGGTCGAAGATCCCCTTCTCCTTGAAGGCCTCGAAGGCGTCGCAGTCGAGGACCTCCGCCCAGATGTAGACGTAGTAGCCGGCCGAATAGCCGCCGCTGAAGATGTGGCTGAAATAGGGGCTCCGGTAGCGCGGCACGATCTCCGGGATGAGTCCGATGCCAGCCATGGCGTCGCTCTCGAACTTCCGGACGTCGATCCCGGTCGCGTCCGGCAGGGTGTGCCAGGCCATGTCCAGGATGGAGGCCGCCAGGTACTCCGCCGTGACGAACCCCTGGTTGAACAGGCTGCTCTTCTCGAGCTTCTCCACGAGTTCCGCGGGGATGACCTCGCCGGTCTTGTAGTGCCTGGAATAGACCGCTAGGAGCTCCGGCGTGAACGCCCAGTGCTCCATGATCTGCGAGGGGAGCTCTACCGAATCCCGGGCCACGGTGCGGTCGCGGAAGCGCCCGCGGGAGAACAGCGTGGAGAGAGAGTGGCCGAATTCGTGGAAGAATGTCTCCACCTCGTCGGCGGACAGCAGGGAAGGCGCGTCGGCCGTGGGCCGGGTGAAATTGCAGACGATCGTGGCCACGGGGGGGACCCTTTGGCCGTTCTCGACGAAGGAGCGCCGGAACGCGCCCGACCAGGCGCCGCCCCGCTTGCTCTCGCGGGGATGGAAGTCCAAGTAAAGGATGCCGAGATGGCTCCCGTCGGCCTCCTTGACCTCGAAGGCCTGGACCTCGGGATTGTAGCGGGGGAGGTCGGTCCGCTCCGTGAAGGTCAAGCCGTAGAGCTTGTCGCACAGGGCGAAGATGCCCCCGCGGACGTTGTCCAGCTTGAAGTAGGGCCGGAGAGCGGAATCGTCGAGGGCGTACTTCTCCTGCCGCAGCTTCTCGGCGGCGTTCCACCAGTCCCAGGAGGCGAGCTTGAACCCGCCGCCCCGGCGGTCGATGAGGGCCTGGAGCTCGGCGGCCTCCTTTTTGGACTTGACCAGCGTCGGCTCCCATAGGCGCTTCAGGAAGGCGTTCACCCGTTCCGGGGTCTTGGCCATGTTCTCTTCGAGGATGAACGCGGCGTGGTTGGGGTAGCCGAGGAGCCGGGCTTTCTCCTGCCGGAGGGCGACGATCTGCCGGACGTTCTCCTTGTTGTCACGCGCGTCGTCGTTGTCGCCCTTCATGAAATACGCCCGGTGGAGCTTCTCCCGGAGGTCCCGTTTTTCCGAATACTGAAGGAAGGGGGTCATGCTGGGGACCTGGATGGTGAAAACCCATTTCCCGTCGAGGCCGGCCTGTTTGGCCGTTTCTGCGGCCATGGCCACGACGGAGGGCGGGAGCCCGGCCAGGTCGACGGGGTTCTCGATCACGAGCTTGAAACCGTTTGTCTCGGCCAGGACGTTGTCCCCGAACTTCACGCTCAGAAGGGAGAGGTCCTGATTGATCTCCCGAAGCCGGGCCTTGCTCTTTGCGTCGAGCAGGGCGCCACCGCGGACGAACCCGCGGAAAGCGTTCTCCAGGAGGAAGAGTTCCTCCCGGTCGAGCTTCAACGCAGAGCGGCCGTCGTAAACGGCCTTGACTCGGAGGAAGAGCTTCTCGTTGAGGCCGATGTCGTCCCTGTGGGCGGCCAGCATGGGCGCCGTCTTCCGGGCCAGGGCCTGGAGCTCCTTGTTCGTGTCTGCGCCCTGGAGGGCGCCGAAGACGGCCGCAACCTGCGAGAGGAGGATCCCGCCGTGGTCGAGCGCGGCGATCGTGTTCGCGAAGGTGGGCGGCTCGGGGTTGTCGACGATGGCCGCGACCTCGGCCTGCTCGCGCCGGATGCCTTCCTCGATGGCCGGAAGGAAATGTTCGTTCCTGATGCGGTCGAAGGGCGGGACGTCGAAGGGCGTCCCGTAGGGTTTGAAGAAGGGGTTGTCGGACTCGGCGGGCGGGGCCGCGGGAAGGAGGGATATCGCGGACGCGATGCCCCAACAAAGAAGGAATAGGACGACGAATCTTTTATTCATGACCGCGCATACCTCCTTGAAAGGATCGGGAAGGGCCCATTATACACAAGAAAAATATCTCCTGCCAAATAATACGAATCGTATTATATTAATAGCGCTATGACGAAACGTTATATAGAGTCCGACCTGAGCCTGGCCATCCTGGGGCTCCTCTCGATCTAGCCCCTGTCGGGATACGGCCTGCGCAAGGTCTTCCTGACGACGGCCATGGGATATTTCAGCGCGAGCACGCTCAGGCCCCGTCCGGCGCGGGGCCCTGCGGTTTACCCCGTCCGGGATTTTTGATATGGTTGTGGTCCGATGACCGAGATCCTGGATATTTTCAAGCTCCTCCTGAAGAAAAGGTTCCCGTTCAAGTTCGTCTACAGCAATGAGTACTGGCTGCTCGATCCCGGACATCACATCTTCCCCATCCGGAAGTACCGGCTGATCTACGAGCGGCTCCTGGCCATGGGAGCGAAAAAAGAGAATTTCCTGAAGCCCGAACCCGCGTCTGAGGAGGACATCCTCCGGGTCCACGGCGCCAAGTACCTCAGAAAGCTGAAGACGGGGACGCTTTCCTCAACAGAAGCCCAGGCGCTGGAGCTCCCCTACTCGCAGGCCCTTATCAAGTTCGCCCTCCTCACCGTGGGCGGGACGGCCCTCACGGCCTCGGAGGCCCTGAAGGACGGCCTGGCGGTCCACATCGGAGGCGGGTTCCATCATGCCTTTCCCGATCACGGGGAGGGTTTCTGCGTCCTGAACGATGTGGCCGTGGCGGTGGAAAAGCTCAGGGCGGATGGCAAGATCCGGAAGGCCATGATCGTCGATTGTGATCTCCACCAGGGAAACGGAACGGCGGTCATCTTTTCCAGGAAGGACCATGTCTTCACCTTCTCCATCCACCAGATGGACATCTATCCCGCCGAAAAGGCCGCGAGCACCCTGGACGTGGGGCTTTGGTCCGGAGACGGAGACGAGGCCTACCTTACCAGAATGAGAGCCCACTTCCCGCGGCTCTATCGCGAGTTCCGCCCCGACCTGGTGATCTACCTGGCGGGGGCCGACCCCTACGGCAAGGACCAGTTGGGCGGCCTCGACCTGACGCTGGACGGTCTGAAGGAGAGGGACAGGATCGTCATCGCGGAGGCCCGGAAACTCAGGATCCCGGTCGCCGTCGTGTTGGCCGGCGGCTACGCGGCGGAGATCGAGGACATCATTGCCATCCACATCAATACGATCAGGGTCGCGCAGAGGGCGTAGATACCCAAAATTGCCGACTCGGCGGCACCCACCTAATCTTGTAAGAAGACGTGGGCGTAGACCTTGGCGTCGCCGATCATGTTGTCGATGACGCAGTATTCGTTCGGCTGGTGGGCGGTATCGTCGACCTTCGACCAGCAGGCGGCCTCGAACCCCTTGCGGCGGAACAGGGCGGCCACGGTCCCTCCACCGATCCCCGAGGCCGTGGCATCCTTCCGGTAGACTTCCTTGATGGCTTTCTGCAGGGCCGCGACGACGGCGGCCCGGGCCGGGGTCGGCGCCGCCGCGGGGGCGTTCTGCTCCTCCTGGATCGTGATCTTCACGTTTTGCTTCCGCTCGACCGCGTCGGCGATCTCCCGGATCTTCTTCTGGACAACGGCCACGTCATAACCCGGCAGGATGCGGCTGTCCACATAGAAGACGTCTTCCCCCGGGATGGTGTTGATGTTCGGGACGTTGGCTTCTTTTTTCGTGGGCTCGAAGGTGGAGATGGGAGGATCGAAGAGGCCGTCTTTGGCATTGAAGATCTCGTGGAGCTTGTCGAGCTCCGTGATCATGTAGGCGGCGGCCTTGAAGCTGTTGACACCCTTCTCCGGTGTGGAGGCATGAGCCTGTTTGCCCAAGGTCTTGATCTTCAGCCAGAGGATGCTTTTCTCGGCGACCTCGATCAGGGTTCCGGTCTCGTTTCCGGCGTCGGGGACGATGATCAGGTCCTGTTTCCGGAAGGCGTCGGTTTGCTTGAGGACGTAATCGATGCCCTTCCTGCTCCCCGTCTCCTCGTCGGCGACAAGGGCGACGCCGATGTCATGGGACGGCATCTGTCCCTCTTCCCGGAAGGCCTTGATGGCGAAGAGCGAGGCCACCATGTCCTGCTGGTTGTCCTCGGCGCCCCGTCCGTAGACCCGGCCCTTCTCGATCCAGGCCTTGAACGGATCGCCGCGCCACAGGGACAGCTCTCCGGGAGGAACGATGTCCGTGTGGGTCATGATCCAGATCGTCTTGGATGGGTCCTTTCCCTTGGTGAAAGCCAGAATATTGGGACGGAAGCCGTCCGGGCAGTCCAAATCGGGGGCCTTGATCAGCCGAACGTCCGTGAAGCCGTTCTGTTCCAAGTACTTTATCAGGAACGCGGCCTTTCTGCCTTCTCCTTCCCCTCCGCTTGCCGGTGCGATGGCGGGCAGGGAGCAGAGCTTGACCTGCATGTCGATCATGTCGTTGCGATAGGAATCGATGCGCTTGCTGATCTTGGCGAAGATCTCGGGGTTGACCATAAAGGTTCTCCTTGCCCGGGGATAATACCCTTTTCTAGAGGAGAAAGCAACATCAAAACATCGGGTCGGCACACAGTTCTTCCGGCACGAGAGTGTCCTGTTTTGACCGGCGACGTATAGCCTGGTTCCTTGACTTTTAATATTTCGAACGATACATTTAGTCCAAATGCGAATTGGTGTTGATATCCGTCCCTTTCTCAGCCGCGAGACCGGCGTCGGGACGTATCTGAAGAACCTCCTCTTCCAGCTCGCCCGGATCGATGGGGCCAACGAATATTACCTGTTCAGTTCCTCCTGGAAGGAGCGCTTTCCTGTCGAAAAGGTCCCCCCGTTCGCCAGGTCCAGGTTCAGGGACCTCCGCATCCCCGTGCGGATCATGAACTTCCTCTGGTACCGTCTGGGCCGGCCGTCCCTCGATTCCTTCTTCGGAACGAAACTGGACCTGACCCACTCGCCGACGCCGCTGGCCCTGCCGACCGCAGGCGGGAAAATCGTCACCGTTTACGACCTTTTTTTCCTTGACTACCCCAGGAAGGCCGACAAGCAGGCGAGAGACGTGTTCTCTAAGAAGGCCGGAGAATCGCTGGAAAACGCCGACGGCATCCTGACGATCTCCGAGTTCACGCGGGGAGCTGTCCTGGAACGCTTCTCGCTTGACGAGGCCAAGATCAAGGTCACCCCGTTGGGCCTCAACCCGCTCTTCCTCGAAGACGTCCCGACCCAGGTCCTCGAAGCGACCCGGCGTAAATACGCCCTGCCCGAAAGGTTTCTCCTTTTCGTTGGGGCTGTCGAGTTCAGGAAAAACCTGGGGACTCTCGTCGAAGCCCTGGCCAGGGTGCATGATGCCGGAGAGAAAGTCGCCCTCGTCGTGGCCGGCCGGAAAGGCGAAGATTCCGCCAACCTCGATGAAGCCGTCGCGAGGCTCAGGCTCGGGGACTGGGTCAAGCGCCTTGGCTATCTTTCCGACCCCGAGGTCCGGGACCTCTACCGGCTGGCCCACCTCTTCGTTTTTCCCTCCCTCTGCGAAGGCTTCGGCCTTCCCCTCCTCGAGGCCATGGCCTGCGGCCTGCCTGCCGCCGTCTCCCGGGCGGGAGCCCTTCCCGAGGTCGGGGGAGAAGCGGCCGCCTACTTCGATCCCATCGATCCAAATAAGATCGCCGGCGTCCTCCTGGGACTCCTCCGAGACGCCGGCAAGAGACGGGAGCTTGGCGAAGAGGGGAAGCGGAGGTCCGCCCTCTTCAGCTGGGACGTGACCGCTCGCGAGACGCTGGCGTTCTATGAGAAGGTCGCCGGGGCCCGATGAAGACCGTCCTCTTCGTTTCGCACTCTTCCGAGTTGAACGGCGCCGAGCGGATGCTTCTGGACGTCCTTCGCGGCCTGGAACGGGGGAGGTTCAGGCCCCTCCTTGCCCTCCCCCGGAAGGGACCCCTCCAGCGGGAGACGGAGGAGGCCGGGATCTTGACCCGGGTCCTGCCCATGAAGTGGTCGCTGACCGAGAGATCCAAGGCCTGGAAACAGCCCTTGACCCGGGCATGGAATTTTCCAGGCGTCATCCGCATGGCCCGGCTCATCCGGAACGAGGCCGTCGATCTGGTCGTGACGAATACTTCGGCCATATGGACCGGGGCTTTCGCCGCCCGCCGCGCGGGCGTGCCGCACGTCTGGTTCGTCCACGAGATTCTCGACGGCGAGGGCCCGCTCCTGTCGCATATCCTCGGGCGAAAGGCCCTCGTCCGCCGCATGGACAAACTCGCGGTCCGGATCGTCGCCAACTCCGGGGCTTCGGCCCGGGCGTTTGGAGGGACGGGGAAGGCCGTCGTCATCGGCAACGGGATCGACACCGGTCGAAGATCAATACCGGACCTTGCGGCCCTAAGGGTCTCCCTGGGGCTTGACGAGGGCGTCCCGGTCCTCGGCATCATCGGCAAGATCTATCCCGGGAAGGGGCAAAAAGAAACGGTCCTGGCTTTGGATCTCCTCAAGCGACGCCGGCCGGACATCCGCCTCCTCATCGTCGGCGAGGTCAAGGACGGACGCTTTGCCGGGGAAGTCCGGGAGACGGTGCGGTGCCTCGGGCTGGAAAAGAACGTCATTTTCTTAGGGTTCCGGGAAGACCTTTCGGGGATCCTGGCGCTGCTCGATGTCCTCATCGTGGCGTCGACCGTGGACTCGTTGGGCCGTGTGGGCCTCGAGGCCATGGCCTCCGGAACGCCGGTCGTAGCCGTCGCGGCCGGCGGCCTGCCGGAGGTCGTCATCGACGGCCGGACGGGTGTTCTCGTCGGATCCGCCGACCCCGCCCGGATCGCGGAAGGGGCGGCCCGCGTCCTGGATGACCCGGTGCTCGCCCGTGCCATCGCGGAGGGCGGCCGGAGGTTCGTCGAACAGAATTTCTCGCTTAAGGGCCAGCTGCGGAAGATCGAGCGGGTCCTGGAGGATTGCCTTGAGAGCTGAGGCCGAGAATTCCCCGCTCCTTTCGATTCTCCTTGTGAACTATAACGACGGCGTCCACTTGCCGGAGTGCCTGTCCTCGATCGAGGCGAACGCCCAGGCCATCGACCACGAGGTCATCGTCGTCGACAACGCCTCGACGGACGGGAGTCCGGAGCTCATCGCGGAGCGGTTTCCCCGGACCCGGCTCCTCCGGAATTCCTTGAACGAGGGATTCGGCCGGGCCAACAATCGGGCCGT
>JALHVH010000037.1 GCA_022867105.1 Candidatus Aminicenantota bacterium | reverse complement strand
TCGAGCAGGCTGTCGGACATCCAATCGGCCTTCCAGGCCGGCGAACACGCGTACATGCAGTGCCGGCAGGAACTCGAGCATTTATAGGAAAGGACGATGCCTGCGGAAACGGGCTCCGGGACGGCGATCTTGGGGGCCATCAAGGCAGCGATCACATCTTCCAAGTGCCGGCTACGATGATGTTCGCCCCCGTGACGGCGGCGGCCTCTTCAGAGGCCAGGTAGGCAACGGCCCCGGCGACGTCGCGGAAGGTCCCGATAGCGGCCGGCGGGACTTTGCCGGCTGGAAGCGCGCCGCCCTCCATAAGACCTGGCGAAACCATGTTGATCGTGATCCCGTTCCCGACCTCGGAGACGGCGGTCGTGCGGGTCAGGATGAGGAGCCCGGTCTTAGCGGCGGCGTAGGCCGTGATGGACGGGAAGGAACCCAGCTGCTCGGCCCGGCTGTAGCCGATGTTGATGATCCTCCCCCACTTTCTTTCCCTCATCCCAGGCAGGGCCGCCTTGAGGCAGAAAAAGGAGCTCTCGAGGATCTCCCGGAACATCCTGTCCCAATCGGCGCCGTCGAGCTCCTGCCAGGGCTTGACCAAGAAGGGGCCGACGGTATTGACCAGGATGTCGAGCCGGCCGAACTCGTTTTCGACCTCCCGAACCAGACCCGCGGCCCGCTTTTCGTCCGTGAGGTCCGCGGTGAAGACAGCGCTTTGCTTCCCCTTTTTTCGGATCTCGGCCGCGGTGTCCTCCGCGTCCTTCCTGGAATTAAAGCAATGGACGGCCACGGCCCCAACCTCGTCCGCCAACTTGATGGCGATCACGCGGCCCATCCCTTTGGCCGCCCCCGTGACGAGAACGATCCTTCCCGTGCTCATGAGCTCCCCCTGGCCTTGCCCCCTTCCGGGCCGGCGGCAAGGGCGATATTATTTCAGCTTTCCGACCGCGGACTCAACGGCGTCCAGGATCTCGCCCGATTCCACGACCTCCTTGAGCTTGTTGATGTCGTTATAGAGCGGCCGGTCCTCCTCGAGGCGGGCGACGTGCTTCCGAATGACGTCGTAAGCCGCCTGGATCCCCCGGCTCGGTTCGACCGGCTTGCGGAAGTCGATGGCCTGAGCCCCCGCCATGAACTCGATGGCCAGGACGGCCTGGGCGTTGTCAAGGATCTGCCGGGTCTTGAGCGTCGTCGTCATGCCCATACTGACGAAATCCTCCTGATCCGCGGCCGCCGGGATGGAGCCCGTGGCCGCCGGAGTGGAGAGGACCCTGTTCTCGCAGACGAGGGCCCCCGCCGTGTATTGGGTGAGCATCAACCCCGAGAACATGCCCGCGCCCTTGGTCAGGAAGGCGGGCAGGCCCGCGCTGAGGTGAGGGTTCATGAGCCGGTTGAGCCGCCGCTCGGACAGCACGGCCACCGTTGTCACGGCCATTCCCGCAAGCTCGAGGGCGAAGGCCATCGGGACTGCCTGGAAGTTGGCGCCGGTCAGGACGATCTGTTCATCGGGGAAAAAGACGGGGTTGTCGGCGGCCCCGTTGAGCTCGATCTCGAACATGTAACGCGCCCACTTCAAGGCGTCCTTGGCCGCGCCCACGACCTGAGGAGTGCTCCTCAGGCTGTAGGCGTCCTGGACCTTCTTGCCTTTTTGGGCGAGGAGCTCGCTCCCCTCGGTGATGCGGCGGACGTTTTCCGCCGACTCCAGGGCCCCGGGGTAGCCTCTCACCTTGTGGAGCCGCTCGTCGTAGGCCTTCATATTGGCGTTCAGGACCTCGAGGGTCATGGCGGCGGCGATCTCCGAGTTCTTGAGCCAGCGGCCGGCGTCGTGGACCTCGATCGACCCCAGGCCTGCGATGATGTTCGAACCGTTAATGACGGCCAGGCCGTCTCGCGCTTCGAGGACGACGGGCTTGATTCCGGCCCTGGTCAAAGCCTCCTTGGCCGGGAGCCTTTGGCCTTTATAGAACGCTTCGCCCTCGCCCATCAGGCCCAAGGCGATTTGGGACATGGGCGACAAGTCGCCGCAGGCGCCGACCGAGCCTTTTTCGCAGACGACGGGCGTCACACCCTTGTTCAGCATCTCTGCAAGTGTCTCGGTCACCACGGGCCTCAACCCGGAATGGCCATGGCAGTGGCAACTGATCCGGCTGAGCATGGCCGCCCGGACCGCCTCCTCGGGAAGCGGCTTCCCGTATCCGGCGGCGTGGCTGTAAACGATGTATTTCTGGTATCGTTCGACCTGCTCGGGGGTCAGGATGACCTCGGCCAGCTCACCGATCCCGGTGTTGACGCCGTACATGATCTCCCTCTTCTGGATCTTGTCCTCGAGGAGGGCGCGGCATTTCTCGATCCGCTTCCTGGATTCCGAGGAAATCGCGATGGGTTCGTGGCCGCGCGCGACCTGGACGACCTTTTCGATCGTCAGTCCGTGGCCATCGATAGTTATGGTCATGGTCCTCTCTCCTTAGGTCATTTACTTTAGTCGAACGGCCGGAAGAAGGCAAGTCCTCCGGGCCCTCCGGGCGGTCGCGTGTTGACTTCCGCGGCCGGCCGGGCTATAAGTGTATTTTATTTTCATAACAGGAACATCCCCTTGTGAGGTTGGGCCATAATGAAAGATACGGAAAGGATCATGATCACGGGAGCAGCCGGGCAGATCGGCTCCGAGTTGGCCGTCCTCCTCAGGGAACGGTATGGGGCCGACAGCGTTCTGGTGACCGACATCATCCGGCCTTCAGAAAAGGTCCTCGGCGCCGGACCGTTCGAACCCCTGAACGTCACGGAACGGGCGGATGTCGAAAGGGTCGTCCGAAAGCACAACATCGATACGATCTACCACCTCGCGGCCATCCTCTCGGCCAACGGCGAAAAAGCCCCCCAGAAGGCTTGGGACGTCAATATCAACGGGCTCTGCAACGTCCTCGAGACCGCCCGCGGGCTCGGGTCGATCCGCATCTTCACTCCCAGTTCCATCGCTGTCTTTGGGCCCGCCACCCCCCGGGTTCGTACGCCCCAGGACACCACCCTCGACCCGATGACCATGTACGGAGTCACCAAGGTCGCCGGAGAGAACCTCTGCAACTACTACGTCCAAAAATACGGCCTCGACATCAGGGGCTGTCGTTTCCCCGGGATCATCAGCCATGAGATGCGTCCGGGCGGCGGCACCACCGACTACGCCGTGGCCATCTTCTATGACGCCGTCAAGAACGGGCGTTACACATGTTTCCTCAGGGAGGAAACGAGGCTGCCCATGATGTATATGCCCGACTGCCTCAAGTCCATCCTGGGCCTCATGGAGGCCGACTTTTCCCGGCTGAAACACCACGCAAACTTCAACGTCGCGGCCATGAGCTTCACGGCGGGCCAACTGGCGGCGGAGATCAGGAAACACATCCCGGGATTCGTCTGCGAATACGCCCCCGATTTCCGGCAGGCCATCGCCGATTCCTGGCCGGAGTCCCTCGACGACTCGGCGGCGCGCGAGGAGTGGGACTGGAAACCCTCCTTCGACTTGGCGGCGATGACCTCGGACATGCTGAAGGTCCTTTCGAAACGTCACGCCGAAGGAACG
>JALHVH010000036.1 GCA_022867105.1 Candidatus Aminicenantota bacterium | reverse complement strand
GTCTTCAACGTCCGTGAGACCGACCTCGAGGGGAACCGGGGCCGGACGGACATCTGGATCATCGGCACGGGTGGGAAGGGTCTCCGCCGCCTGACGTCCCATCCGGCGGCCGACTTCAACGCCCGCTGGTCGCCCTGCGCCGAGTGCCTCTTCTTCCTCTCCACCCGGTCGGGGTCCGCCCAGGTCTGGCGCATCAAGATTGACGGGGGAGAGGCCCAGCAGATCACGAAGCTGCCGCTCGATGTAGGCAACCTGATCGTTTCTCCGGACGGGGCGACCCTGGCCGTCACCATGGAGGTTTTCCCGGGTGAGAGCATCGAGGCGACCGCCAAGAAGATCGAGACGATCCAGAACCAAAAGGCCACCGGGCGGCTCTACGACAAGCTTTTCGTCCGCCACTGGGACACCTGGACCGACGGCCGGCGCTCCCATCTCTTCGTCGTGCCCAAGCAGGGCGGTGAGGCCAGGGACCTGATGATTCAAATGGATGCCGACACGCCGAGCAAGCCTTTCGGAGGCGGCGAGGAGATCGCCTTCACGGCCGACGGCAAGGAACTCGTCTTCACGGCCCGCGATGCCGGTCGCGAGGAAGCCTGGTCCACGGATTTCGACCTATATGAAGTCCCGGTCGACGGGTCGCGGCCGCCCAGGTGCCTGACGGAAGCCAACAAGGCCTGGGATACGACGCCGGCCTTTTCGCCGGACGGAAAAACGCTGGCCTACCTGGCCATGGCCCGTCCCGGCTATGAGGCTGACCGTTACCGGATCGTGCTAAAGCCGTGGCCTGACGGCGACGGGCGCGTCTTGACGGAGGCCTGGGATTATTCGGTCGCCTCCATGGCCTGGTCCCCCGACGGGGAGACCATCCTGGCCACCGCCCCCGACCGGGGACAGAACGCGCTGTTCACGATCGACGTCAAGACCGGGAAAGTTCGGACGATCATCGGGCAGGGGACGGTGAACGGATTCGTCCCGGTCTCGGGACGGATCGTCTTCGAGCGCCATACCTTGAAGTCGCCGGCCGAGATCTATTCCGTCGGGACGGACGGAAGCGACGAACAGGTCATCACCTGCTTCAACGAGGCCAAGGTCGCCGCGGCCCGCATGGGCGACGCAGAGCCGTTCACTTTCAAGGGCTGGAACAACGAGACCGTCTACGGTTACATCGTCAGGCCGACGGATTTCGACCCGGCGAAGAAATACCCGGTCGCCTTCCTAATCCACGGCGGGCCCCAGGGGTCCTTCGGGAACGATTTCCATTACCGCTGGAACCCGCAGGCCTACGCGGGCGCCGGATATGCCGTGGTGACGGTCGATTTCCACGGCTCCACGGGCTATGGGCAGGCCTTCTGCGATTCCATCCGCGGCGACTGGGGAGGGAAACCTCTCGAGGACCTGAAGAAAGGCCTCGCCGCGGCCTTGAAGAAATGCCCTTGGATGGACGAGGACAGGGTCGGGGCCCTGGGCGCTTCTTACGGCGGCTACATGATCAACTGGATCGCCGGAAACTGGCCCGACCGGTTCAAGTGTCTGGTGAGCCACGACGGGAATCTGGACGAGCGGGCGGCCTATTACGACACCGAGGAGCTTTGGTTCCCGGAATGGGACCATGTCGGGACCCCATGGGACAATCCCCAGGGCTACGAGAAGCACAACCCGGCGAATTTCGTCAAGAACTGGAAGACGCCGATGCTCATCGTCCACGGCGGGCAGGACTTCCGGGTCGTGGAGACGCAGGGGCTCTCGAGTTTCAACGCTCTGCAGCGGCGCGGCATCCCGAGCAAGTTCCTCTATTTTCCCGACGAGAACCACTGGGTCCTCAAGCCGGCCAACTCCATCCTCTGGCACGAGACCGTGATCGGCTGGCTCGACCGCTGGCTGAAGTAATTCCAGCCCCCCGGCTTATCTGATCTTTTTCGCGCAGATGTAAGCGGCGGCGATGGCGCCGGGGACCCCGCCGATCTGGTTGGACCAGCACGAGCCGATGAAAAGGCCCCGGACCGGCGTTCCCACTGCGGCCGACATCATCCCGCCCTCGTAGAACGCCTTGCGCGGGTCCCAGGACCAGGCGGACGTGGCGCCGTCCGCATTGCCCGTGTAGCGCTCGTAGGTCAAGGGCGTCGCGGCGTCCTCGAACTCGATCCGCGACCCGAGGTCCGGGACGATCGTTTCGGCCCGTTCGATGAGCGCGGCCTTCACCCGTTCCTTGAGGACTGAGTATCTCTCCTGGTCGCCCTTGTGCCAGTTGTTCTGCCAGCGGGTCGGACAGATCGCCTGGATCATGAGCGAGGACTTGCCTTTCGGCGCGAGGGACGGGTTGATGAGCGACAGGGAATGCATGCTGAAACCGCACTTGGCGAAGTGGGCCGGGTCGTTCGGGTCTTCGAAATCGAGGTCGTAGGCCAAGGGGCTGTATGCGACCGTGTAGGCGCGCAGGGACCGGTCGAGCTCTTCGTTCGACAAGGAGAGGCCGAGGTAGACCGTGAAGATGCCTTCGGAGACGGCCGCGTTCCTGATCTTTTCAAGTTGAACAGGGGGGATAAGCGACGGATCGTCGATGAGCTCGAGGAAGGTCCGCTTGTAATCGCAGGCCGAGATGACGGCGTCGGCTTCGTAAGAAACGCCGCGGGAAACGACGCCGGCCGCGGCCCCGTCCTTCGTCAGGATCTTTTCCACGGGGGCGCCCAGCCTCAGGTCGCCGCCGTTCCGCCGGAAACGGTCCGCCAGGACGTCGGCCAAATGCTGCATCCCTTCGACGACGTGCCAATAGTCCTCGGAGATCATGGCAAAATAGCCGGCCAATCCGATGATCCCCATCCGGGGATAGCCGAGGTTCGTGATCAGCCTGTGGGGAGGTGTCGCCTTCCGGAAATGCCGGTCGGCGATGTCATTGACGGACTGGCCCCTGTATCTCTTGAAGAGCTTGAAGACCTTCGGGCCGGACGAGAGGTAGGAGAGCATGGCCTTGACCGCGCCCAGCCCGGAAAATTGCATGGGATAGGGCTTGTTGACGAACGGCCGCATGGCTTTGGAAACGGCGGAGATCTCTGCGAAGCAGGCGTTGACGGCGGCCTTCTCCGACGGGAAGGCGGCGGCGAGCGCCTCCCTGAAGCCTTCGCAGCTTTCGAACCGAAAATCGTAATAGGGCGAAACCATGCGGTTCCGGGCCTTGGCCAGGTGGACCCTATCTTTCAGGCCCAGGTCCTCCATCGTCTTGAGAAAGACCCCCGAGCTCTCGAAGGCGAGGGTGCCGCTCTCGAAATAGAACCCCTTCTGCCTGAACCCGGCCGTGTAGCCGCCGGGCGACGTGTGGGATTCGAAGATCGTGACGTGATGGCCCCTGCCCGCCAGCAGGTTGCCCGCGGTGAGCCCGCCGATCCCGGAGCCGATGATGGCGATCGTTTTCATGGACATGCGTGTTCCCCTTGTTGAATCCTTCCGATTATAACACGGAAGCCCTTTGCTGACGGAAATTGGTATTGTGTCCCCGAATTAACGGCGGCGGCGACGTCGGCTAGAAAGCGGCGCGGAAGGGAAGGCCTGCCGGTAGAGGCTCTCGAACGACTCTCCTTCCTGCGGCGGCCGGCCCCGGTCGATCAAAAAACACAGCCGGGAAGCTTGGGGAAAATGGGCCCTTCTCCGCAGCGACCATCGCATCCGGCCGGAACTCAAGGCTCGAAGCATAGGCTCGAGGATGATCAGGATCTGGATGACGTCGTTCCGCAGGGCCCGGGGAAGGGTCGCCTGCATCTTCGCGCCTGCGAAAGCCTCTCCCAGGACGGGGCTCATGTCCGCCCCCTTGTCGGCGAACAGCGGTTCCATCCAGGGCCAGAAGAACAAAGCGTATGTCTCCTCCAGGGAGAGAAGACACCCCGCCTCCCGGGCCCGTTTTTCGATGTCCAACAGGTAGGTGAGCTTCGTGAACAGGCCGTAGTCGGCCTCGTAGTCCTCTCCGGCTTTTCCGAGGATATACCTGAGGAGGCTGTATCGTCGCAGGGCTTCGATGACCGGCCGGGTCTCGTAGGCGAGGTCCTTATTGAGCTCTTCGTAAAGACGGGCCCCGGGGGACGTCGCGAGAAGAGGGCCGTGCGTGGGAATCGCCCGCTCGGCGGACTCTTCGATGTCGAATTCCAGCCGCGCGGCGTGCCTGAGGACCCGCCAGATACGGACGGGGTCCTCGGTGTAGCGCTCCACGGGATCGCCGATGATCCGGACCCGGCGGCGGGTCAAGTCCTCGAGTCCCCCGACATAGTCGATGACGGAGAACGTGATCGGGTCATAGTAAAGGGCGTTGATCGTGATGTCCCGCCGGAAGGCATCCTCCTGGGGCGTGCCGTAGAACCGCGCGGGATCCAACGCCGTCCCCGGGCCTGTCCCGGCCGCGTTCTCTTCTCCGGGTATCGGGTCCCTCCGGAACGTGGCCACTTCGATGATCTTGCCTTCCTGAAAGTGGATGTGGACCAGCCGGAACCGCCTGCCGATGACGAAGACGTTGGCGAAGCGTTTTTTGATCTGCCCCGGTCGGGCGTCGGTCGCGATATCGAAGTCCTTGGGTGTCTTCCCCAGCATCAGGTCCCGGACGGCCCCGCCGCAGAGGAAGGCCGTGAATCCGAGCCTGTGGAGCCGGTAAAGGATCTTGAGGGCGTCAGGATCGATGTTCTTCCGCGAAATGGAGTGCCCGTCCCGCTTCAGAACGACGGGTCCAACGGCCCTGTCAAAAGAGGGGATTGGTCCGTCCATGGAACTCCGGCGGAACACGATGATCGGCAACGTGTTGCGTGATCATGAATTCACAGGATAGAGGAAACTCCCCGATATGTCAAAACTTGATTACGCGTCCCGGGAATGCTATCTTACCGTATCTCAGATACGAACAAGATTAAGGTGGATGGATCATGAGCGAAATACGATACCAATGCCGGGAATGCGAGAAGCAGATCACGGTCGAGGAAGGTCAGCCGGTCCCCCTGTGCT
>JALHVH010000283.1 GCA_022867105.1 Candidatus Aminicenantota bacterium | reverse complement strand
CCCAGAAAAAGGTCGGCGTCCGTCACAGTCGGCAGGGTTCCTTTTCCGTAGCAGGCCGGCCCGGGGTCGGCCCCGGCGCTCTCCGGGCCGACGCGCAGAGAGCCCCCTCCGTCCACATAGGCGATCGAGCCGCCGCCGGCGCCCACGGAATGGATGTCGATCGTCGGAAGGCGGACCGGGAATTCGCCGATCCGGCCTTCCCGACTCCTGCGGATCGAACCGTCGATGAGCGAAACGTCCGTCGACGTCCCGCCCATGTCGAAGCTGACGACGTTCGGAAAGCCGGCCGATCCGGCCAGCCGGAAAGCGGCCACGACCCCGCCTGCCGGTCCGGAAAGCGCGGTTCGGACGGGCTCCCTCCGGGCCTTTTCGGGAGAAATGTACCCTTCGTTGGACTGCATGATCTGCAGGTCCGCGGGCCCGACTTTCTTCTCGAGCCCGCCGAGGTACCTATCCATGATGGGCATGAGATAGGCGTTGACAGCCGTAAGCGCGGTCCGCTCGTATTCCCTGTATTCGGGAAGGATCTCACTCGAAACCGAGACAAGGAGGCCGGCTTTCCGGAGCTCCCGGGCCACGAGGGCTTCGTGAGCGGGATTGGCGTAGGAATGGATCAGGCAGACCGCGACGGCGTCGACGTTGCATTTTTGGATCCCGGCGACAAGTTCCCGGACGCGCCCGGGCGAGAGCTTCTTTTCGATCTCGCCCGAAGCACGGAGGCGTTCATCCAGTCCGAAACGAAGCTCGCGCGGCACCAGGATGAATCTCGACTCGCCCTTGAGGCTATAGAGCTCCCGCCGGACCTGACGGCCGATGGCCAGGACATCTTCGAATCCGGACGTCGTGATGAGGGCGATCCGGCCGCCCGTGTTCTCGAGGAGGGCGTTGGTGGCGACCGTCGTGCCGTGGATAAGGAAGACCGGCCGTCCAAGCCCCAGAAACTCACCCACGCCTTCCAGGATGGCCTCGGACGGCTCGCGCGGGGTCGAGAGGACCTTTTTGTTGGAGAGCTTCCCGTCCTTCCAGATGACGAAATCGGTGAAGGTCCCTCCGGTATCAACGCCGATGCGAATCCCGACCGGGGCTAATTGCATGTGCTGCAGGACTGGTTGGAGCATGTCGAACAGCCGCTCGAGGAGGTCTTCAGGCGGCCGCCGCCCCCGCCGATCCCGAAGGAGGACGGGATCTTCCGGACGTCCTGGCTATTGCAGACCTCACAGCAGACATCCTTCTCCTTCCCAAGGCGGACGAGCGACTCGAAGCGGCGTCCGCAGGAGCCGCAATGGAATTCGTAAAGAGGCATGCTATTTGAGGATCGCGACGGCTTCGATCTCGATCTTGACGTCCCTGGGGAGGCGGGCCACCTGGACGGCCGCCCGGGCCGGATAGGGGGCCTTGAAGAACTCGGCGTAGACGGCGTTCATCTTGGCGAAGTCGTTCATGTCCTGAAGATAAACGTTGGCTTTCACGACGTGGTCCATCGAGCTTCCTGCAGCCTCGAGGACGGCCGTCAGGTTCTTCAGGACCTGCCGGGCCTGGTCTTCGAGACTCCCCTGGTTCAGCTCCCCGGTCGCCGGGTCGACGGCGATCTGCCCTGAAGCGAAGACGAATCCGTTGGCTACGATGGCCTGGGAATAGGGACCGAGGGCCTTCGGCGCCTTGTCGGTCTTGACTTCTTTCTTCATCTCTTCACTCCTTCCGTTCTTAGCCCGGGCCTTGTCGGTGAGGAGGCCCAGAAAAGCTAACGCGATCAAGACATCTCTTCGTGTCATTTCAGAGTCCTCTCCGCAAGGTCACGTGATCACGATGATCCGGACCGGACGGCTTTCGATCCTTAGGGCGCCGGTCCCGGACGCGGCTTTTATTGTATACGAACCGGGCGCAAGTTTCCAGGAAAAGCCCGAGGGCGAAACGGATGTTCCCGCCATCCGACCGTTAATCCACCATTCAATGGTTCTTTGGCCGGCGGCACCGCTGCGGTCGGCCCTGAATCCAAGCATTTGGTAGTCTTTTCGCAGGACGGGATCGATCTTGAAGACGCCTCCATCTCGGGGAAAAACGATCCTGAGGACGGGTTCCGGGCGGGACGGGGCCTCGGATACGGAAGCGGTGGTAAGACCGGGGCCGGCCCCTGCACCATGGAAGGTCCAACAAACCTCCCGCGGTTCCGTCCCGGAGATGAAGATCTCATCCATTCTGCCGGGACATGAAGCCCGGGCCAGCCGGCCTGAAAGAGGACAGATCGACCTCCGGACGAGCCCCCAGGGCTCCGCGAACGGCAGGGGAGGGTCCTTGGCGTTGAGAAGAAGCATGATGTCCCGGAAAAGCGGGCCGCAGCCGGTGATGCCGGAGACGTCATGCATTGGCTTCCCGTCGAAGTTCCCGACCCAGACCCCAACAGTGTGCCGGGGAGTATACCCGATCGTCCAGTTGTCCCGGTAATCCTTGGATGTCCCCGTCTTTGCCGCGCACGGAAAAGGGAGGTGAAGCGGCGAACGGTAGCCGAATGAGGGGACCCGGGCGTCTCCGTCGGACAGGATGTTGGTGATGATGAACGCCGCCCCCCGAGAAAAGACATCAACGGCCTTTTCGGGGCCGGGCATCGGGACGTCCTTCCCGTCCTCCCCGGTCATCCGAATGACCGTCCTGTTCCTCTGAAATCGGCCGCCCCTGGCCAGGGCGGCGTAGGCCCCGGCCAGTTCGAGAAGGCTGACCTCGCCGTTGCCCAGGGTCAACCCAAGGCCATAGAATCCAGGTGATTTCCGCAGGCTGTCGAACCCGAGGTCCTTGAGCCGCCGGTAGAGCAGGTCGGGCCCTATGGCTTCCAACACGGTCACGGCGGGAAGGTTGTAGGAACAGGCCAGGGCGCTGCGCATGCGGATGGGACCGTGAAACTTCCTGTCGTAGTTCTGCGGATCGTAATTCCCTTCGAAGGCCGGAAAGGCGTTGGGGGCGTCATCAATGACCGAAGCCGCCGTCATCCCCCGTTCCAGGGCCAGGGCATAAGTGAAGGGTTTGAGGGCGGAGCCGGGCTGCCGCAAGGCCAGAGCCCCGTTGACCTGACCGTCATGGCCGGCATCGAAAAAGTCACGGGACCCGGCCAGGGCCAGGACATCGCCTCCGTCATTGTCCAGGACGATCACGGACCCGTTGGTGACCCCCTTCTCTCGCAAGGAATTCAGATGGCCTGAGAGCAAAACCTCGACTTTTTTCTGGAGGCGGTAGTCGAGGGTCGTCCGGACCTCGCTCAGCCGGTACTGTTGAGGGCCCTTCATGGACCCGAGGATGAATTCGCAGAAGTGCGGGGCTCGAAAACGATCGGCATGGACCGAGATACGGATATCTTCCGCGGCGGCCCGATGGTATTCTTCGGCCGTGAGGAGCCCGCTTCGGACCATGGACCGCAGGATCTCTTTCTGTCTCTTGAGCGCGGCCGGGAGGTCCCGGTAGGGGTTCGACGCGGACGGGGAGCGGGGGACCCCGGCCAGAAAGGCCGCCTCGGCCGGACCCAGCTGCGAACAGGGTTTTTCAAAATAGAGCCGCGAGGCCGCCTCGGCCCCATTGGCCAGGTTTCCATAAGGGACCCGATTCAGGTACTGGACCAGGATCTCTTCCTTGGACAGGGTGTGCTCCAACCGGACCGCGAGCCAGGCTTCGATGAGCTTGGAGAGGAAGGTCCGCGGCCGGCGCCCCAGGTTCCTCACGACCTGCTGAGAGATCGTAGAGGCGCCGGAGATGATCCGGCCGTGCCGGAGGTTCTGGAGGAGCGCCCGGATGACCGACGGGACGTTGACGCCTTGGTGGAGGAAAAAATTCTTGTCCTCCGAGAGAAGCGTCGCTCTGATGAGGTGGGGGGACACCTCCCCGAGCCCGACCCACCGGCACCGGCCGCCCTCATCCGAAAGGACCTCCCGGAGAAGAACGCCGTTGCGGTCCGTGATGCGAAGGGAGAGGACGGGCCCGGGGTCGAGCTTCGACCTCGGGAAAGGAAGATATAGGGACCCGATTGCGCCGGCGACGAGCGCCAAACCGGCGAACAGAAGGGTCTTTCCCCGTTTTCTCATTTCTCTATTGTGACAGCCTGCTCGGCCCCCCGCCCGAAGACCTCGGGCGCGTACATCTCTTCGACCTTCGTTCCCGGGGCCTGGAACGTGCCGAACGTCAGGGCGCGGGCCAAGTAGCGGTGGGTGTGGAGTCCGGCCGTCAGGGAATCCGCGAAGAGCAAGACGCGGTCGTCTCGCATTTCGACATGCTGGAAGCCTTCCCACCACCGCTCGTCCCCCTCGTCGATCTTGTCCAGCTTCCGCAGTTCCTCTTCGCTCTCCGTGAGGAAGGAGGGGTTGACCGCTTCGAACCCGGCCGGGAGAGGATCATCCACGACGATGAAGAGTCCCTCCTGGGGCATGACGACATCGACGGCGACAACGACCAGGGAGCCGGCTTTGACCGTCCGGAGGGGCTTCCCGTCGAGGGATTCGAGGCGCTTGAGGACCGAGATCCCCTCGTCCCGGGCCTCGAGCTTTTGGCCCGGCGCATAGGTCATGCGCACGGTGTAATAGAGGGTCCCGTCCCCCTCCTTCCGGACAGCCAGCGGAAGCTCCTTGCCGGCGGGGTGCGCGGAAAGATTCATCCGGGCCATCTTCATCCCGTCGTCGAGCCCCTTGAACGAATCCTCGAGGAGCGTCCGGGCGTCCAGCGTGATCTTGAAGGCGAAATCAGGCCTCTCTTTTTCATAGGTCCGAAAGAAATCGTTCAGCGCATAAAAAACATAGAAGTTTTCCTGAGTCGAGTGCCAATGGCCGGACTTCCTTTTTTCGACGATCCACCGGGCGATCTGCGGGACCAGGGGATTGTCGGAGCCGATCTCGATGAGGGTCTGAAGGACGAGGGCCGTGGTCCTCAGGTTGGAAGAATAGATCCATTCCAGGCCGGCGGATCCGCCTTCTTCGAAATGAGCGTCCGCCGGGGTGACCTTGACCATGTTCAAAAGTTCGTCGAGAAGCACGTTCTGCGCCCGGAGCGTCCCTTTCCCATAATGGAGCGCCTTGAGGAGAAGGGCGCGGCCGAAGATCGGCAGATCCTCCCTTTCTGCGAAAAGTTTTTCAGCGTAGGCCGGTTCGGGCCGGCCGAGCAGGGAAAGGTCATATAAAGCAAAGGCCCGGGTCGTCTTCCAGCCCCGGACATCATAAGGATGCCGCCCGGAGCCGAAATCCTCCCTGAGCCAGTCCACGAGGAATTGGGCGGCCTGGTCGAGTCGCGAAGCGTCGATCTCATAACCCGCCTCCCGGGCCTTGATCAAGGCGAAAACTCCGTAGCACGTGAGATAGGGAGACGTCCAATTCCCGTCCGGCCAGAGGCCGAAGGCCCCCTCTTCTTTTTGGTAGCCATAGATGTCCCGAAGCGTAGCCTGGACATACTTCCGGACCGCGGGCTCTTCCATGGGGCTCAGCTTGAAGCCGAAGATCACTTTCGAAGCCACGAGGTAGGGAAGGACGGCCGACAATCTTTGCTCCAGGCAAAGGTAGGGATAGTCCTTCAAATAATCCAGGCTCCCTTTGAGACCGCTGAGGGCCGTCGGCGACGCCTGGACTTCAAGAAAGCCTTCCTCGAGGAACGCCCCCTCGGGGATACGGACCCGCTCTTCCGCCGCGTCCTTTACCTGACCGGAAAGGGCGACGGTTTCCGTGGGCCTTGGGAGTTCGACCGGGAGTTTGATCTCGAGGCCGTCCGTCTCTTCTCCCATTCGCGCCCGGAAAGCGAGCCGGGCCAGGCCGGGACTTTCCGCCTGGAACGGGAAGAGCACTTCCCTGGCTTCCCCCGGCCCGAGGTCGAACGTCCGGACCGAGGCGTCCGGACAGAGGATATCCCGGGCTTCGAGGTCCAGGTTGACCGTTCCTTTCTTGTCCGAGAGGTTGCGGACGACGACACCGGCCTCGAACCTGTCTCCCGACCTGGCGAAGCGGGGCAGGGAGGGCTGAAGTTGGAGGGGCTTGGAGACCCGGAAGGTGTCGTCACCGCGGCCGAATTCCGAATCCACGGTCTGGGCGACGGCCATGACGCGGAAGGATGTGAGGTTGGCGGGCAGTTCGAAGGTGACGCCGGCCTCTCCCTGATCATTGGTGATGAGGGTCGGGTCCCAAAAGGCCGTGGATTTGAAATCGCCGCGCAGCTCGACCTCGGTCAGAGCGGGTGAGGCGGTGAGCATCTTTTCTCCGCCGCCGCCCGAGTCCTCGCCCTTTTCGCCGTATTCCCTCCGCCCCACGACGTGGAGCCTCGTCTCCGACGTCTGAATGGAGAGGGGCTTTTCTCCGTAGAATCTGCCGAAAGGATCGGGCGTCTCGTAGCCGATGAGGTTGAGGACCCCGACGTCCACGACCGCCAGGGAAAGGCAGGCCTTCATGCCGGCATTCTTAGAATCCCTGACCTTGAAACTCAGGCTGACCTTCTCTTTCGGCTTGTAGTCCTTCTTGTCCCTGACAATGTCGACCTTGAGCATCTTTTCGGAGGGGCTCACGCTCAGCTTGACGTAACCCATCTTAAAGGACGGCTTGCCGATATCCTGCTTCTCGTCGGCCCGGGCCTGGTCCGTCCGGCCTTGGAGGAGCAGGACGGAGACGAAGACGTTGGGCATGTATTCGGGCTTTATGGGAACCTCGATCCGGCTCGAGCTTCCCTGGATCTCCAGGACCCGGCTTTCGATGACCAGCTCGCGTTCGATGGTGACCAGGGCCTTGGCCTTCTCATAGGGGGACTTCACCAGGATCCTGGCCGTCTCGCCCGGCGCGTACCTTTCCTTGTCCGCAACGAGCTCGATGGTATCGTCGTCGCGTTGCTCCCACGAGACGTAGTCCTTCCCGGTAACGTAAAAAAAGGTCGATGTGGTGATGACGTTGCCGCGGCCGTCGATGCCTTCGGCGGCAAAGAGATAAAGCCCGGACTTTTCCGGGACGAACTCCAACACCCCGGGCCCCTCCTTCGTTTCGACGTTCCTCGTCGAGATCTCGATATCCTCCTTCTCGGTGTGCCAACGGAACCGGCCGCCGACGCCGGCCTGACGGACGGAATGCCATTCCCTCTTGATCAGTTTGACCTTTATCTTCTTGCCCGGAAGCGACCGTCCCTGCGGGTCGACGGCGATGACGTTGAGGGAAAGGCTTTTGCCCTTCTCGAGGAACGATGTGCTTGGCTGGAGACCGATATAGAACTCACCGCGGTGGACGGTCGTCTGGATCCGGCTGGATACGGCGTTACGGCTGGGGCTCTGGACAGTCGCCTCCAGGGTGGCCATAACGGAATCCTTTTCCTTTTCGGCCACGAGGGACGCTTTGATCTCAAGCAGGCCCTGGGCGTCGAGCTCTGCTTCGCCGGAAGCGACGAGGCGGCTCTCTTCGGCACCTTGATCGTCCTCCCAATCCATCTCGTTCCCGAAAAGGAAGCCATTGCGGCCCGGCGGCGTGAAGCCGGACGGATTGAGCCTCAAGAACCAGGCGGCCTTCTGACCGGACATCGCGCCGCCGGAAAGATAATTGGCCCGGACCTCCCCGCGGTATTCGTCCCCGAAGACAAAACTTTCGCGCGGGGTCCGAAGATGGACCTCGAATTCCGCCGGGCGGAAGGCCTCAACGCGGAATGAATCGGAGAGGACCACGGGTTTGTCGCCCGCGACATCGGGGGGCACAACGGCCAGGACTTGATAGTTGCCGAGCGAAGCCTCCTGGCTCGTTTCGAGATCGAAAGCGAAAGAGCCGTATTCATCGAGGGGCGCTTTGCCCTTGTGGACGGATTTCTGGAACGGGTCCTGGACCTCGCACATCACTTCCTGGAACTTCGGGAGACGCCACGTTCCCTTTTCCCTCATCCGGATGATCCCCTTGATATGGACCTTTTCCCCGGCGCGGTAGATGCCGCGTTCGGTGAAAATGTGGCCCTGGATCGTCTCGGGCCTGGGGTTCCAGTCATAGTCAAGGCGGAACCGGTAGGGGTCGATCCCGGTCCCCGACTCCGACGAAGTGAACGCGACGTCCATGCCGCGGCGGGCAAAGACCCACTGTTGGGGCTTGGACCATTCGTCGCGGCCTTTGATGTCCAGTTCCTTCCATCCCGGCGTTTCCGCCCGCCCGGATTCATCCGTCTTCCCCTGCCAGCGGATGGCGTTCGCGTCGTCCCGGACCTCGACCTCGGCGCCGGCAACGGGAAGGCCGGTCCGCAATTCCGAGACCCAGATCACGTTGTTCTCGGGAGAGAACTTGGCCGAGATCCCCAGCTCGGTGACCTGGAGCATGACCTTGGGGAACCTTTCATACTTGTCGGGAAGCCCGGTGTCCAGCTGGATAAAGACAAGGCCGCAACGGTCCGGAAGGACGGGTTTGAGGTCAATGGGAACGGCCTGCCGCTTGTTCGGCGGAAGCTTGAACGAAAGGGTCTTCTCCAGGCCGTAAAAGCCGGGACCGGGCTGGACCTTTTCATTCGTCCAAAAGATCCTGGGTTGGGAGAGGAGCGGGATGACGCCGGCCTCGGGCACGTTCGCCGCTTGGACAAAGACCCGAGTCGTGTTCAGGGCGTAAAAAGGATAGAGCGGATCGGAATAAGCCTCTATGACTCCGTGTCCGGTGGTCATGGAAATCGACGGCGGAAAGGGGGCCGTTCGGAACCTCTGGACGACCTCGTTCTCGAGCCTGTTGCCGAACTCATCCTCGAGGTCCGGAGAGATCCGCACGGCATACTCCATTTCGGGTTCTAGGGGAAGGTTCAGCCAGATGAACGGGTTCGAAGAATCCCACTCGGCATAATAATCAGGGATGGCGACTTCCGGTTCGAACCTGACTGCCTGGATAAACAATTTGGTGGACACGGGGTTCGTAAATTGGAACTTCAGCGGCTCGTGGGGATTGTGGTTCATAGCGGCATTCATCCCCACGAAGCGGAAGGTCTTGAAAATCTCGAATTGGAACGCATAGTCCCGGTCCGAGCCCAGCGGGCCTTCGGCAGCGGGAAGACCCGCCTTGATCTCCACCCTATACGCGGAATCGGGCCGGAGACTATCGACAGGTTCCACGAGCAGGACTTCCTGCGGAGAAGCCTTGATCTCTTCTTCCTTGAGCATCTTCTCCGAAGGTGTCCTCAGGTCGAAACCCACGGGGGCTTCGCGGCCTTCCGGGCCCAGGCCGGTGAACGTGAGAAACTTCCCGGCATTATCCCTGGAAACCGGTTGATTGAAGACGAGGAGGACCCGGGTATCGGGTTTGAGGCTCTTTTGATCGCCGGCAGGAAAATGGGCCAGGACGCGCGGCCGGACCGTGTTGAAACTCCAGGTGAAGTCCTCGGGCAGGCAAAAGCCGTCCTTTGAGCAGGTCCCCGCGGGGACGGTCACTTCGAAGGACGTGGCATAGGGCAGGCGCGTATCCGGGGTGAAGGCCAGGGCCCGGGCCCAGCCAGCGGTGCTTTCCAGGAACGGCCGGCCGGACCTTAAGAAACGATGACCCGTCCCCTTCAGGCAGGGCTTCGAGAGCGACCATGGGATGGTCGAAAATGACGACGATGGCCTGGGATTCCGACGGCGTCCGGGTCGTCCCTTTCGGTGTCGCGCTCAGGACCTTGAGGTCGCCCCTGATCCCGCCGGCCGGCGGGACGGGGTTCATCGGAACTTCAGCATTCTTCTTTTTGCAGCCGGAAAAACCGACCAGCAGGAGAACGACGAGCAGACAGATCCCGAGACGAAGCGCTTTTTTTCCCATCGATGTCCATCCTTTCCAAGAATTGTGTTCATCCTAAAAGAAAAGGGTGGAAATATCAAGATTGGGGGACGCCTCCGAATCTTTCAGAGTTTAGCTCAGCGCGGCGAGGGCGGCCGTCACGAACGTCCAGAACCTCTCGACGGAACCGATATGGACACGCTCGTCGGGGGAGTGCGGATGCTCGATCGTGGGCCCGAAGGAGATCATGTCCATACCCGTGTACTTCTCGCCGATAATCCCGCATTCGAGCCCGGCGTGGATGGCCTTGACTTCCGCCTCCTTGCCTGTCACTTTGCGGTGGACCTCCAGAAGTTTCGCGAGCAGGGCGGACTGGAGGTTGGGCATCCATCCCGGATAGCCGTCCTGCATGGCGATCTTCGCTCCGGCTAGGGCACAGACGGCCTCGAGGACCTCACGGGTCGCCTGGAGGGCCGAAGCGACGGAGCTCCGCGTGCTGCAGACGATCTGCGCCTGCTTCTTCTCGCAGCGGATGATGGCCAGGTTGGTCGAAGTCTCGACCAGGCCGGCGATCTCCGGGTGCATGGCCACGACCCCGTGGGGAAGCCCCGCCAGCAGATTAAGCAGGTTCCGTTGGGATTCGGCGGCCAGAGCGAATTCGCGGCCATCGACCTTGTCGAACGCATATTTTACGCCCGTCTCGACAGACTTGTATTCGGCCCGGATCTTCTCGAACGCCTTCTTGAACGATCCGGCCAGAGCCTTGACCGCGGCCGGCCGGACGGAGATGAGCGCCCAGGCCTCACGCGGGATGGCGTTCCGCTTGTTCCCGCCTTCCATTTGGACGAGCTCAACCCGGTGCTCTTTCTGTGCTTGAACGAGCATGCGGGCCAGGAGCTTGATGGCGTTGCCCCGGCCCTGGTGGATGTCTATCCCCGAGTGCCCGCCTCTCAGTCCGGAAATTAAAAGACGGTACAGGTTCCCGGAAGCCGCCTTCTTCCGCTTCAGGGTCCGCATGATCACGGAGTCGGCGCCGCCGGAGCAGCCGATGGTGAACGTCCCTTCCTCTTCGCTGTCGAGATTGAGGAGCATGGTCCCTTTGAGGAAGCCTTTGGCCAGCTTGTTGGCACCGGTCAGCCCGGTCTCCTCGTCCACCGTG
This sequence comes from Candidatus Aminicenantota bacterium, assembly GCA_022867105.1. Classification (GTDB taxonomy): domain Bacteria; phylum Acidobacteriota; class Aminicenantia; order Aminicenantales; family Saccharicenantaceae; genus JALHVH01. The sequence continues at coordinate 4,236 of JALHVH010000283.1, read as the reverse complement.
AAGAGGAACTCAAGCGGGCCGTGGACCAGCCCCTTGTCTTCCATGACCGCGAGGCAGGCGGCGGCGCCGATACCGTTGTCCGCCCCGAGGGTCGTCCCTTCCGCCTGGACCCATTCGCCCTTGATCGAAGCGCGGATAGGGTCCTTGGCGAAATCATGAACGACGTCCGAGTTCTTTTCGCCGACCATGTCCAAGTGCCCCTGAAGGATCACGCCCTCGGCGTTCTCGTGCCCCGGCGTCGCGGGTTTCCGAACAAGGACGTTGCCGACCTTGTCCCTCTTCGCCTCGAGGCCCAAGTCTTTGGCCGCGGCAAGGATGTATTCACCGAAAGCCTTCTCGTTGCCCGAGCAGTGGGGGATCTTCAGAATGTCCTCGAAATGTTTCCAAAGATGGGTGGGTCTGAGTCCGCCGAATTGGGATGCCATGGGTCCTCTCCTTTTCAATAATGATGAAATAGAAATGATGCCACAAAAATCCGGTGGATTCAAGCGGATTTCTCGGGTATAATTTATGAAATCCGAGCCAACATGCCCATGCCCAAACGATGGACCGTGTACCTATGGACGGTCCTAGGCTTTATCTTCGGCGGCGCCGTGAACGCATCGGCCGGCGTCAAGGTACGCATCGAGACAAGCGTCTTCCCCCTCAGGGAATTCGCCGCTTCCGTGGCCGGCGAGAGGGGAGAGGTCCGACTCCTCCTCCCTCCCGGGGCCGGAGTCCACACATGGCAGCCGCGCGCCGGCGACCTCATCAGGCTGGCAGAATGTGATCTTTTCATCTATGTCGGCGCCGACCTGGAGCCCTGGGTCCCTGACGTCCTGAGGGGCCTTGGGGGCCGGAAGATCGAGACGCTGGATGCCGCCCGTCGTCTCGATCTCATCCGTGAGCCGGAGGACGCGGGGCCTGGCCGCGGCGGCAAGGGGCACGGCGCCTTCGACCCTCACGTCTGGCTGGACCTGGAACTGGCCGGACGCATCGTCGACCTCATCAGGGACAGGCTTTCGGAGATCGATCCGGAGGGGGCCCCCGTGTATGGGCGGAACGCGGCGGCCTTCCGGGAAAGGCTCAGGGTCCTGGACCTTAAATTCAAGACGGAGCTCGGGGCCTGCCCCCGGAAGACGTTCATCCTGGCCGGTCACGCCGCTTTCGGCTACCTGGCGAGACGCTACGGGCTCGAGCAGGTCGCCCTCTACGGGCTGAGCCCTGACTCCCAGCCGACCCCCGGCAAGTTCACCGACGTCGTCGGCCTCGCCCGCGAGCTGGGCATCAAGGTCATCTTTTTCGAGGCGGCGGCCTCCCCGGACGTGGCCAAGGCCCTCTCCCGCGAGCTGGGGGCCAGGACCCTCGTCCTCAATCCAGGCCACAATCTGACCCGCGCCGAGATCACGAAGGGCGTCGGATTCTTTGATATCATGGAAGAGAACCTGAGGAACTTGAAAGATGGACTCGGCTGCCGCTGACACGAGGGAATTGATCGCCGTCCGTAACGTTTCCTTCGGCTATGGCGGAGGACGCGTTCTCCTGGACATCTCGTTCTCGATACGCCGCGGGGATTTCCTGGCCATCATCGGCCCGAACGGCTCCGGCAAGACGACCCTGATCAAGATCATCCTGGGACTTCTCAAGCCTTCGCAGGGAGACGTCCTCCTCATGGGGGAGCCTGTTTCAAGGTTCCGGAACTGGCAGAGGATCGGCTACATCCCGCAGAAGGCCACTCACATCGACCCCTTCTTTCCCGCCTCGGTCCGGGAGGTGGTGGCCATGGCCCTTCTTTCGAACAGGAGGACCTTGATCCTGTCGAAAAAAAAGGCTGAGGCCGCCATCGACAATGCCCTCCGGCACGTCGGCATGGACGCTTTTAAGGCGTCTCCGGTCGGGAGCCTGTCCGGCGGCCAGCAGCAGCGCGTCTTCATCGCCCGGGCCCTCGTGACGAGCCCGGAGGTCCTGTTCCTGGACGAGCCGACCACGGGTGTCGACGCCGAGACGCAGGACCATTTTTACGGGATGCTCGACAGTCTGAACAACAAGGAGGGAATGACCATCGTCCTCATCACCCATGACATCGGCATCGTCAACAAGCACATCACCCGGGTGGCCTGCCTGAACCAGAGGCTCGTCTATCACGGGTCCCACGAGGATTTCTGCCGCAGCGACGCCTTTAAGGACTTGCTGTCCGGCGGGCACCTGGTTTCCCATGAACATTGAAAGGGCCTAAGGGACCGCATGAACGCGCTGCTCCATTTCGGCTTCCTCCAGAGAGCGCTTGTCGCCGGGATCTTCATCGGCGTGGCCTGCGCCGTCCTGGGGGTCTTCCTCATCCTCCGGAAGGACGCCATGATCGGCCACGGGCTTTCCCATGTGGCCTTCGCCGGCGTCGCCCTGGGGCTCTTCCTGAGCGTTCTGCCGCTTATCGCGGCGCTCATCGTTTCCGTAGCCGCCGCCCTCGGCATCATGCGGCTCAAGGAAAAGGCCGGGCTCTACGGCGACACGGCCATCGGTATCGTCAGCAGCCTCGGCATGGCGGTGGGCATTCTCCTGGCCACGCTGTCCGGGAGCTTCAGCGTCGATCTTCTGGTCTATCTCTTCGGGGAGATCCTGGCCATCTCGCCTTTGGAGGTCTGGCTGTCCCTGGCCCTAACCCTCCTGATCATCGCCGCCGTGGCCCTCAATTATTCCAAGCTCATGTTCATGACCTTCGATCGGGAATCGGCCCGCGTTGCGGGGATAAGGGTCGGCCGCCTCGACGCCCTCCTGACCGTCCTGACGGCGGTCACGGTCGTCCTTGGCATGAAGGTCGTCGGGATCCTCCTGGTGGCCGCCCTCGTGGTCATTCCCGCGGCGGCCGGCCTTCAGGCGGCCTCCAGCTTCCGGATGGCGGTCGTCGTTTCTTCGGCGGTCGGCGCCGTTTCGGTCTTTTTGGGGCTCGTCGTGGCCCTTTCGCTGAACATCCCCGCTTCCGCTTCGATCGTCATCCTCTGCTTCCTCATCTTCGGAGGGATCTACCTTTTCAAAAAGAAGAAAGGCCTGTTCGCGGGCTGATACCCGCGGTCGGGCCGGAGGGGCCAAGAAACCAGGGACCGGTCACTTCAAAGCGTTTCCCATGTATTTTTTCAAAGCCAGGGCGGAACGTTCGAGTTTCCTCCTCAAGGCTTCAGCCTGTTTGGCCGTCCGGGTCTTGAATCTTTCATCTTTGATGCCCGGCAGGTTGATCCGGACGTTGTAATAGGCGCCTTCGCCCGCGGCCTGGGCCGTCAGGCCGGCGACGCCGGCATCGCTCACGGAATTCCTGTTTCCCTTCCGGGCGACGGCCTCGGCCAGCCCGATGAGTTCCGCGGCGGCCGCAAGAACGCCCAGAGGCACGAGCGCGGCCCCTTTGGACGCGTCCTCTACGGCGGCTTCCCGTTCCCTGCTCTGTTCCTCCGTCCCCTTGGGGAGCCGGAACGCCTCCATCACCTTGTTGAAAGCCCAGGCGTCCAGGTCCACCGCCCGCAGGAGCTCATCCTTCAGCTCCTGAGCGCGGACCGCGATCCTCTTCATGTCCTCGCCGGTCCTCTCGTAACCCTTTTTCCCATAGGTCAGATTGGCCACCATCGAAGAGAGCGCCGCCGAGAGCGCTCCGCACAGAGCGGCGACGCTTCCACCTCCCGGCGCCGGCGAATCCATGGAGACCTCGTCGGCGAACGCCCGAAGGTCGAGCGAACCAAGCGTCTTCCCGGCCTCTTTGAACTGCCGTTCGATGATCTTCTTGTCGGGATCGAACCTGGAGACATCGTTCAGCCCGAGCGAAAGCACGGCCGTCCGCATGATCTCCTCCTCGGGGACACCTGCGGTCTTCCCCTGCTTCTCGAGGTAGTGCCGCCCGGCCATGAGGACCGCCTCTTTGGGGATCATCCCGACGAGCTCGCTTCCGGTCACCCGGAGGCCGAGCTTCTCCGCTTGTTTGATCGTCTCGTCGAATACCGCGTGGACCGGGGAGCGCCTGTAGTTCGTGAAATTGATGGAGATCTGGGCGATGCCGTAATCCTCAATGTACCAGCCGACGGCCTTGACGTCCTTGAACTTTCCCGGGACCTTGACCGTATGGCCGAGACTGTCCCGGACGATCGTCCCGTCCTTGTCCTTTTTCACACGGCCGCTCTCCCTGAGATTCAAGGCGATCTCCTGGGCCAGCCGGCGGTCCCTCGTGTTCAGATTGATGTTGTAGGCGATCAGGAACTCCCTGGCCCCGATGACCGT
>JALHVH010000282.1 GCA_022867105.1 Candidatus Aminicenantota bacterium | reverse complement strand
TTCGGAAGGGACATCCGCCGGCAGAAACAGATCAAGATCGAGAAGGGCAAGCGGATCAAGTTCCGCCCCGGCCAGGAATTGAAGAACCTTCTCTCAAAAGCCAAGATCTCCGGATGACGAAAAGCCGAGGCCGTTCCGGCCTGACCCCGCGCCCAGGTCCTCCTCAGCTCAAATTGTATTCCCTGCGCTCCCGGCCGAGCCTTGTCTCCGTCCGGAAGTTCGCCAGGCCCCTAAGACCGGCGGCATCGGTCCGAAACCTTATCGATTCGTTCCCCGAATTCCTCGCAGCCGGAGATTTCCGCGACTTTCTGGGTCTCGTGAGAACGGCCAGGTCGAAGGGAAAGGCCATCCACTTTGCTTGCGGGGCGCACGTCATCAAGGTGGGGCTTACGCCCATTCTCATCGACCTGATGGAAGAGGGGTGGCTGACCGCCCTCTCGCTCAACGGGGCCGGCATCATCCATGATTTTGAGGTCGCCTTATGCGGCGCGACATCCGAAGAGGTCGGCCCGCGGATCCGAAACGGGCGTTTCGGCATGGCACGGGAGACGGGCGAGTTCCTCAACGGCGCCATCCGGGAGGGCGCGCGCGACGGTTTGGGCCTCGGAGAAGCTGTGGGAAGGATGATGGCCGGATCGAAGTTCCCTTATCGAAGGTACAGTCTGCTGGCCAACGCCTACAAGCTGGGCATCCCGGTGACCGTCCATGTGGCCATCGGCACGGACACGATCCACTTCCACCCCGACGCCGACGGCGAGGCCCTGGGAGCGACCGCGCTCCGGGATTTCGGCCGCTTCTGCTCCCTCGTCGAGAGACTGGATGGGGGAGGGGTGTTCATCAATGTCGGTTCCGCCGTCATCCTCCCCGAGGTCTTCCTTAAGGCGGTATCCGTCGCCCGGAACAAGGGCGCAAGGCTCGATGACTTTTCGACGGCGGTCTTCGACTTCAATCACCAATACAGGCCCGACCGGAACGTCGTCCGAAGGCCCTTAGGTAAAAAGGGGAAGGGGTTCTATTTCATCGGCCATCACGAGATCATGCTCCCGTTGTTCGCCGCCGCCCTGAAATCTTGGTACGTTTGAGCTCGCCGTCTAGGACGAGCTGGGCGTAGACCCTCTCGGTCTGTTCGATCGTTTCGGCCAGCGTGCCCGAAGTGTCTATCACGTAATCGGCGTGCTTGAGCTTTTCTTCCTGGCCAAGTTGGGAGCGGATCTTCTTAAGCGCTTTCCCGCGGTCGATCCCGTCCCGCTCCATCAGCCTCCGGACTTGGATGTCCCTGCCGCAATGGGCGACGACGATCTTGTCGTAGAACCGGGCGAACCCGGCCTCGACGACCAGGGCGGCCTCCGAGACGAAGATCGTGTGCCGGCCTTCCTTTTCCAGCCGGGCGACCATCTCCTTGATCCTTTCAAGGACCAGGGGATGGACGAGGCCATTGAGGAAAGCCCGTTCTTTGTCATCGGAAAAGATGATCGCCCCGAGATGAGCCCGGTCGATGGTCCCGTCCTCGCTAAGGACCCCGGGGCCGAAATGGTCCGCAACGACCCGCCAGACGTCCGTGCCGGGGGACATCAGCTCGCGCGCGGCCGTGTCCGCGGAATGGACAAAACAGCCCTTCTCGAGCCACAAACGGCCGATGACGGACTTGCCACAGACGATCCCGCCGGTGAGCGCGACGAGGAGCACGGCTTATTTCTTCTTTTTTTCGGGAATGACCCGGAAGTCCTTGCTGAAGCGGACGGCCACGCCCTGCTTCTTGGTCTTTTTATCGGGTTTCTCCAGCCGGACGGTGATCCCCCCCAGCCGCATCCTCATCTTTTTGCCTTCGGTGAGCTTCCGAGGGAGCTCGATGATCAGGTTCAGCGAGGAGCCGACCACCACCCCGGAGTCCATGCAGAAATAGGCGCCTCCCGAAGAGATGTTCTCGAGCTTTGTCGCCTCCCGGAACTTCTTCCCGTGAGGGAGCTTGCCCTCGATCTCGGCGGTCAGGGGCAGGTCCAATCGCCATTCCCTCCGGCGGTTGATCTCGACGGCCGAAAGGGCTTTCTTGGCGGGTTTTCGGGAGGCGGGCCTATTCTTCGTATTTATCTTTTTCATGTCTTCCTCTTCTAAAATAGGGCCGAATTGATGGCATAGAGCGCCAACTGGAGCCGGCTGTGCGTATCGAGCTTGGCATAGATGCTCTTGATGTGGGAACGGACGGTGTTCTTGCTGATGAACATGAGTCCCGCGACCTCGTCGTTGCTCTTGCCCTGGCCGATGAGCCGGAGGACCTGGAACTCCGTCGGTGTGAGCTGGTCCAGGGTCTTTTCCTTAAGGTCGCGCCCCACGACGGAGATGATCCGGTCCATGATGCTCGACATCTTGTCGCGCGGCAGCCAGATCTCCCCTTTTTGGACGGCGCGGACGGCCTCCGCCAGCTGATTGGACGGGTCGTTGAGGTCGAAATAGCCGCGGGCCCCCGAATTGATCAGGTTGACGATCTCTTCGTGGGCGGGGATGTTGCCCATGAGCAGGAGCTGCGTTTTCGTCTGGGCCTTGGAAATCTCCTTGACGGCCTTGCAGATCTCCCTCATGTTGGGAAGGGGCTCCATGTTGGCGAAGAGGATGACCTCCGGCTTGAGCTTCTTGATCGATTCCATGAAGTTGTCGATCGTGTTCTTTTCGATGTTCATGACCTCCAGGCCGGAGTCGGATTCCAGGGCCTTCAAGATCCCGGAGAGGATGATGTCGGAGGGGCAAAAGATCAGGATGCTGGTCTTCTTTGGCTCCGGCGGATGGGTTTTCTTTTTTTCCATGCTCTTTGCTACCCCTTTGTTCATTGTCGGCATTACAAAAATTCTATGTTATTCGCCTGGGGGATGTCAAGGC
>JALHVH010000281.1 GCA_022867105.1 Candidatus Aminicenantota bacterium | reverse complement strand
GGCCCGCTGACATGACGACGCTTCCGTCCTTGAAAAAGCCTCCGTCTATGGGTATAGTTGAAAATTGCCATGGCCGATAAGAACTCCCCAAGCCCGATGATGGAGCAGTACTTCCGGATCAAAAGGGAGCATCCCGACGCCCTTCTGTTCTTTCGCTTGGGGGATTTTTATGAGATGTTCTACGAGGACGCCAGAACGGCGTCTCCGGTCCTCGAGATCGCCCTGACCTCGCGCCAGAAGGTCCCCATGTGCGGGGTCCCCTACCATGCCGTCGATTCCTACCTAGCCAAGCTCCTGCGCCGCGGTTTCAAGGTCGCCGTATGCGAGCAGATGGAGGACCCGCGGGCGGCGCGCGGCGTCGTCAGGCGCGAGGTCATCAAGGTCCTGACGCCGGGGACGGCCGTGGAGGTCGAGAACGGCGAGGCCCGAGAGAACATCTATATCGCCAGTGTTCTCGTCAAAGAGGACGGCTGGGGGCTTGCCTTTGTCGACCTCGTTTCGGGGGAGGTCCGGGCGCTTCAAGGCCGGCCCGAAGACAAGCGGACCGCCTCCGACGAGCTTTATAGGGCCTCTCCCCATGAAGTCCTCTTTCCCGAGGGGGCGGAGGACGCCGTTTCCCAGGTCCTCCGCCCTCAAGGGGCCCTCGCCGTTCCCATGAGCGCGGTGGACGCGTGGGCCTTCGACCCATCCCAGGCCCGTCAGCTTCTCGAGGAACACTTTCGGGTGAGGTCCCTTGCGGGCTTCGGCCTGGAGGGCATGGACCTGGCGATCTCGGCAGCCGGGGCGCTCCTCCATTATGTCCGGAAGGTCAGGAAGGACTCCGTCAACCTCGTCCACAAGATCCGCTACGTTCACTCCGGTGACCATCTCGTGCTGGACGCGGCGACGGTAAGGAACCTGGAACTTGTCCGAAACGTCCGGGACGGCCGGCAGAAGGACACGCTTCTCGAAGTCATGGACCTCACCATGACTTCCATGGGGGGGCGAATGCTCCGCGGTTGGCTCCTGGAGCCACTTTGCGATGCCGGAACGATCAACGCCAGGCTGGACGCCGTTGAAGAAGCCCTGCGTTTGACCATCGAAAGGCACGAGGTCCTCGAGGAGCTCAGGGGGATCCATGACTTGGAAAGGCTGACAGGCAAGATCTCCCTTGCGGCCGCCCACCCCAAGGACCTGGTCTCCTTGAAGAAGTCCCTCGAGCCGCTGCCGCGGATAAGGGAAAAGCTCAAGGACTTTTCGGCCGGGATCTTCCGGGAGATTCTGGAGCGATGGGACGACGGAGGAGACATCGCCGGGCTCATCGACAGGGCGATCCTCGACGAACCGGCCTTCCTGATCACGGAAGGAGGGATCGTCAAGGAAGGTTTCAACGGCGATCTCGACGAGTTGAGGACGGTGTCGAGGTCCGGCAAAGCCTTTATCGCGCTCCTGGAGAAGAAGGAAAGGGAGCGGACGGGGATCTCCTCCCTCAAGGTCCGTTACAACAAGGTCTTCGGTTTCTACATCGACGTCACGAAACCCAATCTGCACCTGGTCCCGTCCGCTTACATTCGCAAGCAGACGCTCCTGGGCTCGGAGCGCTTTCTCACGCCCGAACTCAAGGAGCATGAAGAGAAGGTCCTTCACGCCGAGGAGCGCATGGCCGAAATGGAGTCCAGGATCTTCCTCGAGACCCGGGAAGCCGTGGCGCGCGAGACGAACAGACTTCAGAGGATCGCCGCGGACGTGGCCCGTTTGGACGTCCTCCTGGCGCTCGGCGAACTGGCCTCCCGGCGGAACTATTGCCGGCCGATGGTCGATGGAAGCGACACCCTCAGCATCACCGGCGGCCGGCACCCGGTCATCGAGGTCACGAGCGCCGGGCCGTTCATTCCGAACGACACGCACATCGACTGCCGGGATGACCAGATCCTGATCATCACGGGACCCAATATGGGCGGAAAATCGACGTATCTCCGGCAGGTGGCGCTCATCAGCATCATGGCCCAGATGGGGTCGTTCGTGCCGGCGGCGGCCGCCTCGCTCGGCCTCGTGGACCGGATCTTCACCCGCATCGGGGCCATGGACCTCTTGAGCGCCGGCCAGTCGACGTTCATGGTCGAGATGTTGGAGACGGCGAACATCCTGAACAGCGCCACTCCGAAGAGTCTCATCCTCCTGGATGAGGTCGGCCGC
>JALHVH010000035.1 GCA_022867105.1 Candidatus Aminicenantota bacterium | reverse complement strand
TCTTAACGCCATCATGAAATTCTGATATACTCGTTTTTAAATCGAGAGATAAGGCCTGCACCGAAAGGATGATCAACTCAAAATCGGAAGTCGGGTCGATGTTAAAAGTCGGCCTTCACAAAGAGAGGGTCAACAGCTATTTGGAGGGCAAAAACATATTTCCGGTAACGCTTGAGCTCGATCTGACGAGCGAGTGCACCCGCGTTTGTCCAGAATGTCCAAGCATCAATTCCGCCAAGCATCATCACTTAACCATAGATTTCTTGGAGAAGCTCTTTGCCAATCTCAAGGGTCAAACATCAGGCCTTTTATTGACCGGCGGTGAACCGACGATGTCGCTTCTGTTTCCGAAGGTTCTCGAGAACGCCCGCCGGTTTGGTTTTCAAGAGATCGCGGTTGTCACCAATGGGAGCCTCATCAACAGATCCCATGTCGCCGACGCATTGCTCAAATACGCGACGACGATCCGGCTTTCCATGTATGATTGGGAGGACAACTCCAAAGGAGGGGTCGGAAGCACTCTGAAGCGGATCGAATTCCTTCGACAGCGGATCGACCGGGAAGGAAGTGAGCTTAAGATCGGAGCGAGCGCGCTCACGTCGGCGAGCCGAGTGGGGCAGCTGGATAGCTTGGTCGAGCGGCTGAGGACTGCTGGCGTGCATTGGATATATTTCCATCCTCTCTGTTCAAAATGGGGATTGGGCTCGCCTGAACTCGCTGATCAAGACGGGGTCTCGGCAAAGATCGAGCAAATTAGGGCGGGAAGGAACGGCGGCAACGACGTTTTTTTCATTCGGGAAAGGTACCAAAATACCGATCTCCGATTCAACGGTTATCACGCCGCTCACTTTCTTCTGGTGGTGGGGGCTGACGGCCTGAATTACCTCGCTCCGGAAGTTAAATACCAATCGAAGTTCGTCATCGCGGATTTCCACGAAGACGACCGTCTGGATATTCTTTGGGATGCCAGGCGACTGGATCTGATCAGCTCGATCCACAGCCAAAGCTATTCCGCCCTTCAAAGCCGGCATCGAAGTATTCTCTATAACCATTTTCTTGAAGGGCTTCTCCGCCAGGAAAAAAATTCCTTGGAAGATTTCAAAATCGCGGCAAAAACACGGTTTTCGTTCCCGCACATTCTCTAAAGGGATGACAGGAATAGAATATTCGAATGATTTCTTCACCATTAATCACGGTCATTATCCCGACCTATAACAGCAGCGGCACATTGAGGCTGACCTTGGAAACCGTTCTGCGTCAGACTTTTAAGGACTTCGAGGTTTGGATCGTCGGGGACGGCTGTTCTGACAATAGCGAGCAGGTCGTCGTGTCCTTTGGTGACGATCGATTTCACTGGCTGAATCTCCCCAAGAATTCCGGAACCCCAAGCAAGCCTAGAAATGAGGGTCTAAAAAACGCGAAAGGGCAATACATCGCTTATTTAGGTCATGACGATCTTTGGTTCCCATGGCATCTCGAGGGACTCACTAAGCATATCCAACAGAAAGATTGCGATTTTGTCTATTCCCTAGGAGCGATTATTGGACCTGAAGGAGTTGTCAGTTTTTTTAGTCTTCCCGAAAGTCTAGAGACCCAGCATGGAGGACTTTCCCCGAGCAACTGGATGCATAAGCGCTCTCTGATCGAGGCGATCGGTCCGTGGTCATTGAAGACCAAAGTCGGTGACGATCTGGAATTTTTAAAGCGCCTATGGGCTCATAAAGTAAAAATTGGATTTCATCGCGAGATCAGCTCGCTGAAATTTCCCGCCGTTTTCTGGAAAATGTATTCGCTTTCATCTGATTTCCCTCAGAGTAAATACATCAATGCTATGAATCGCGATGCTGTTGCACTCCGCCAAGAAATACTGTTAGATTTTGTATCAACGCTATCAAAGCACTACGGGGGATTAAGAAGGAGAAATCGCTACATAGAACCTTTGTTTAGTTTCGTTCACTTTGTATTAAGACGATACGGATACAACCGTTGGCCCCTCAATCATTTGCTTTACCGCCGATACCGTCGGAGAGCGGGGTTGCATTAAAACGATTGAGGCTGACTCAATTAATGCGGATCCGGCAAATAGCCATAACCGCATTTCTGACATAGTTCCAGCTCAAAATGGTGGAAGGCGGGCCGGACCTCTCCTTCTAGTAGGATAGAAGGTGGATGCTTCGCCCGGCGCTGGTCCTCGAGCACTTCGACGCCCAGAACCGGAAATATTCATGTTGGCTTGACAATAGAACAGGGCGGTTGACAGCGCCGCGCGGCCGGCGATATATTACCGGCATGGTGAGGAGGGGAGATTCATTTTTTCCACGAACGAAAAGGTGCAAGACTGCCCGGTAAGAGTTAGGGAGTGAAATATGGAATGGTTTTTATATGATCTGCCGGTTCGGGTAGCGGAGTTTTTTCCATCAGCTGTTGCGGAGCTGCTTCATAATACCGCGCTGCGGGAACGCGGATGGCTGTTGATGTTAAATAGTGGCACGGTGGCGGTGATCGGCGTGTTGCTGCTGGTCCTGCATTTTTGGAGTAGAGTGACGATTGCCCGGTTGCTGTCGTGGGGGATGGCCTGCGCGGTATTGGCGGCCTGGGGTACGCGCGCACTGTTCGGGTATGCCTACGACCTCCCCTGGGGGGGCGTCTGTCTGGCGGCGGATCTCGGCCTGCTTGTTTTCCTTTTTTTCAAAGCGGGGGATGCGCTACGGCCGCACCATGGGATGACCGAACGGGTGCTGTTAGGAATTGCGGTCACCATCATTCTCGTTGTAGTGGTAACACTGGCGTATGGCAATGCGCTGCTCTCCGCTCCTTCGAAATGGACGCATCTGGCGCTAGTACTCGGCGGTCTGGCGTTAGGTTGGCGGAATCTGAGAACGCCGGGCAAAATACCAGGGTTTGTCGAAGGCAGGCGCTTTACGTTTTTTTTTGTGATACTTCTGATTTTACCCCTGGCGCCCTATGCCTTCACCCCGGCCCCGCCTGATGTCGATGTTACTTCGGTTGCGGAGATAACCGGATACCTTTTTCAGGGGGAATGGGTGGGGCATGTGCGATCCGGCTTACTGAATGAATGGTTTCCAGTTCGGTACCCGGCCGGCATCAGCGGGCTGACTTGGATTATCGGACACGCGCTGAATGTGCGGACAGCGGAAGCGTTTTTAATCGTCTGGATTCTGGCCTGGATCATGTTAGTCGGGGTTAACTATGCATTGGCCCGAGCCCTGCAGGCCAATCGGGTAGTAGCGATTCTATTTACCCTGACCAGTACAGTAACCGGGTATTATGGAATCGCCGGCGGCCAGATCCAGGAAATGCTGGCATATACGCTGGGAATCGGCATGATCCTGGCATTATTACGCGGTTCATTGTTGACCGCGTCGATATTGCTCATAGCAGCGTTTGTGACCCAGCCGATACCTGCTCTGCCTTTCGGTCTGGTGTGGAGCTATTGCTGGCTGCGCTCAGTTGTCCGGCGGCAATGGTCGCCGGCCTTGTTGGTGGGTGCCGCGCTGCTTCTGGTCTGCGGTTTTTATCTTTACCGACTCGGATTCGATCCGGCGGCAACCCCCTCCGCTCCGAATCGATTGCTGCACGTACTGACCTTCGTGAAATTCTGGAAAAATCTCTGGTTCTGGCTCAAGTCCGATTCGCACGGCGGTTTTCCGCTTTTTCTGGGGATTGCCTGGGCCTGGTGGCGGCGGCGGCGGCAGCACAGCGCCCATGATTTTTTCAGCGTGATCGCCGTCTGGTTTATCGGCGCCAACGCCATTAATGGTCTGTTCGGCAATGCGGCCGGGTTCGCCACCTTTCAAGCCGGATTCAGTATCATCGCGCTGCTGGGCCTGGGCGCAGCGTTGGTTGCGGCCGAATTGAAGATTGTATTATCGGCACGCTTTCGCCCGATCGTGCTGCCGGCGATGGCTCTGGTCTGGGCCGTCTGTTTTTTCCCCGGTTTTCCGCTGGTGCCGGGGGCGGTTTTTACAACGCATGCCGATATCCGGATGGGACGATTCATACAGGAACAACTGCCCCGCCAAGCCTTGGTGGCGAATATCATCCCGTATGAACCGAAGTGGGGCAGCCGTCGCCTGAACTATTCCTTTGCCCGCGGCAATTGTCTGCGCGCCACGGTGTTTGCCCGCATCGCCGATCATCAGACCGGTTCCGGAACGACAGTCAGCCGCGGCCGGCTGTATGCCGCGTATGAAAATAAAAACCTGCCGCTACTGCTGACGGAGCTGCAGCGGATGGGTTGTACGCACCTGTGGCTGCTGGCCTGTAGCGGAAGCGCGGCCACCGCCAAAGAGCTACCTTTGCCGCTCATCAAACATATCGGCGACAGCTATCTGTTCGGATTTTAAACCGTATTTCGATCATTTACTTTTTCAGGCGCAGGGCGCTGCGCTTGCCGATCTTCTTGCCTTCGCGATAGGTGCGGCCCTGGTAGGAAATGCCCAGTTCTAAAATGCGCACGCCTTCGATGCGCGACAGCTTGAAGGTCACTTCGGGTTCAAAGAATACGATCCTGCCGACTAGCTCGCCCTGATCTAATCATCTCATTATCACCTGGAGCGGGAGTCTATCGTCTTTTAGCCGGTTCGAGGGGGTTTTTTGCCCCAACATGCTCTTCCGCCGCCGCTTATTGTGAACTGCCCCCCGATAATTGGACCAGGGGGGTGATAGAAACGGCGTGTCGAGAGATTCATGGCCTTGTTTGGAGATGACGAGTTATTGTACGATCAGGTATGCATCAGCACGAATTTAATTTCGCCATTGGCTGAGAAGGAGGGAAGGAGCGTGACACTTGAATTTATCCTGAAGTTCGTTGGGGTCTTTCTGGGCGTCCTGGCCCGGACGCTCCTCCCCTGGCTGCGAAAGCTGCGGGAGGGGCAAGCCCTACGGTTTAATAAGCGCTATTTCTATTCGACCCTGGGATCGTTGGCGATAGGCTTCATCCTGACGCTGGTCATATTCCCGCAGTTGACCGTGGCCCATGACGGCTCCCCGGTCGTCGAGGCGTATTTCGAGCTGTTCTGTCTGGCGTTCGGGTTCGGGTTTGGATGGAATGGAATGGTCATGGAGGGCAGCCAATGGGCAGCCGGATTTGTAAAAAAGACAGAATAGTCTGACCCTCTCCCCATGATTCATGAGGCCGCAAGCTTTTCAAAGTGACATTTGACGTGGGCCCTTGGCGCCTTGCTTCCTCTTGACAGTACAGTCCTTCGCCCAATAGAATAATCCCGTTGATGGTTTTAGGATCTTGAAGCTTACCGGAATCATCGGAATCACATGGCCTCTTACCTGGTAACGGGAGGGGCGGGCTTCATCGGCTCGCATCTGGCTGAAGAGCTGTTGAAACGCAGGCTTAAGGTCCGTGTCCTTGACAACTTCCTGACCGGAAAGCGCGAGAACCTCGCGCTTTTCCTGGACCGGATCGAGCTCGTCGAGGGCGACATCCGGGACATGGCGGTCTGCAAGCGGTCGGTCGAAGGGATGGACTATGTCCTTCACCAGGCCGCCCTGCCGTCGGTCCCGCGGTCCATAGCCGACCCCTTCACCACCGACGCTATCAACGTCCGGGGGACCCTCAATGTCCTGCGGGCGTCGGCCGAGGCCGGTGTTAAAAGACTCGTTTTTGCCTCTTCGTCGGCCTGCTACGGCGATGAACCTAACCTGCCAAAGCGCGAGGGAGTGGAAGGCAAGCCCCTCTCGCCCTATGCCGTGAGCAAGTTCGCGGGCGAGAAGTACCTCCAGGTCTTCACCCAGACCTACGGCCTGGAGACGGTGACCCTGCGGTACTTCAACGTCTTCGGGCCGCGGCAGGACCCTTTCTCGCAGTACGCGGCGGTCGTTCCGCTGTTCATCACCAAGATCCTCCGGGGCGAACCGCCGACGATCTTCGGCGACGGAAGGCAGTCGCGGGACTTCACCTACGTCGCCAACGTCGTCGAGGCGAATCTCCTGGCCTGCACGGCGCCGGGGGCATCGGGTAGTGTCTTCAACATCGCCTGCGCCGACCGGGTCACGGTGAACGACCTGGCTGAAAAGATCAATCGGAACCTGGGAACATCCGTCCGGCCCGTCCATGTCGATCCTCGCCCCGGCGATATTAAGCATTCCTTCGCCGATATCTCGGCCGCGGAGCGGGTCCTCAAGTACCGTCCGCTCGTGGGATTCGATGAAGGATTGAATAAAACCATAAACTGGTACAAAGAAGGGATGGGAACGTCATGAACGAACTCCGCCGGACTCTGCAGAAACGGATCAAGGATAAGAAGGCGGTGGTCGGTGTGGTGGGCCTCGGGTACGTCGGCCTGCCGCTTGTCAAGGCCTTCCTG
>JALHVH010000280.1 GCA_022867105.1 Candidatus Aminicenantota bacterium | reverse complement strand
CGGGCGAAATAGACCCATTCGAAAAGGCAGGGGGTGTGATGGCAGCAGGCGAGCCGGCGGGCGTGGACCTTGCGGCCCTTGTCGATGAAAACGACCTGTCCCGGCTCCACGGTCTTGATGCCGCCGAAGTTCATAAGGTTCAAACTGACCGTCTCGGAGGCGAAGGCGTATGACGGGATCAGTCCGTCGTTCCGGACGCCGTAGACCAGCGGCTTGATGCCGTAGGGATCGCGGAAGGCGACCAGGCCCTGCCCGGCGACGTAGGCGACGACCGAGTAGCTGCCCTTGACCTTTTTGTAGACGCCTTCGACGGCCTTGAAGATGTGCTCGGGCCGGAGGTCCCTGGTCTTCTGATCCCCGAGTTCCTGGGCGAAGATGTTCAGGATGATCTCGAGGTCGCAGTCCGAGTTGAGCAGACGGTGATATTTCTCGAAAAGCTCTTCCTTGAGTTCCTTGTAATTCGTGACGTTGCCGTTATGGGCCATGATGATGCCGAAGGGGGAGTTGACCTGGAAAGGCTGGGCGTCCTCGCCTCCTCCGCCGCCGACCGTGGGGTAGCGGGTGTGGCCGATGCCGACCGACCCCCGGAGGCGCTGGATATTCTCGACGGTGAAGATGTCACGAACGAGGCCGTTGCCCTTCTTGGTGTGGAAACGGCCGTCGTACGTGATGATGCCCGCCGCGTCCTGCCCCCGGTGTTGGATGGCCAGCAGGCCCTGGTAGAGGTCGCGGACGACGTGATCGTTGCCCCAAATCCCGATGACTCCGCACATGTCCTTATTATAGCAGACTTAACGCGGCGATAAGCTCGTCGGGCGTCACGGCCGCCGTCCCGATCTTGCCGATGACGATCCCGGCCGCCGCGTTCGACAGGCAGGCCGCTTCGAGGATCGTCGCTCCGGCCATCAGGGCCAGGGCCGCCGCCGCGATGACCGTATCGCCCGCGCCCGTGACGTCGAACACCTCCCGTGCGATGGTCGGAATGTGGACGGGTTTCCGGCCGGCCTCGAAGACCGACATCCCATGCTCTCCCCGCTTCAAAATAAGGTATCGGCTCCGGACGATCGACAGGATCTCCTCGCCCGCCTGCTCGACCTGGGCGTCGGTCCGGCATTCGTGGCCGACGATCTTCTCGGCCTCAACGTGGTTCGGGGTGATCAGGGTCACCGGCGTGAACAGGCCGAAGTTCTCGACCTTGGGGTCGACGAAGACCATGATGCCGTTCGCCTCGGCGTGCGCCAAGACCCTGCCGACGAGGCCGGCCGTCAGCATCCCCTTGCTGTAATCCGAGAGGACGATCCCGCCGCACTCCTCCTTCCGGACGAAGTTGAGGACTCGCTCCTCCATCTCCGGGGAGACGGCCTTCTTCCTCTCGAGGTCGACCCTGACGACCTGCTGGTGGTGGGCGATGATGCGCGTCTTGGTCGTCGTAGGCCGCCCGGGGTCCTGGATGATGCCGCGGCCGTCGGGCACGTTCCTCTTGATCCAACGGCCCTCCGCATCCTTCCCTACGACCCCGACCAGGACCGGCGCGGCGCTCAGGCTCTCCAGGTTCCGGCAGACGTTCCCGGCCCCTCCCAGGCACAGGCTGTCCCTCTTGACCTCGACGACGGGCACGGGCGCTTCCGGTGAGATCCGGGAGACGCTTCCCCACAGGTACTTGTCGAGCATGAGGTCGCCCAGAACGACGACCTTCCGGCCCTTGAACCTGCGGACGATGCGCTGGAGGCGCGCGGGATCAACGTTCATCATGACTTCAGTCCTTTCTCAGGAAGATCGGGTTGGAGATGATCCACGGGATGTCGGTGGAGAGCGGCGAGCGTTCTTTGAGGAAAACTTCCACCCGGTAAACGCCCGGCCCTTGTGCCTCGGCCGTCAGGACGCCGTTTCGCGCGGACGCGATCGTCCGCCCGCCGCGGACGAGGTGGATCTCGGTCGCGAACGAGAACGGCGCCCACGCCTCGAACCGAATGGGCCCGGCGGCGTCGGCCTCGCCGGCCGGGATCGTGTCCCCCATCCGGAAGGTCGCGCCCCCGGCCGCCAAAGCCTTGAACCGGAATCCTCTGGCGCCGGCCGCCGCTTCGATGGCGTTGAAGAACCGGCCCTTCCTGAGGGCGGCGTAGACCTGGGCCGCGGCCGCGTCAAAACCGTCCGCAAGCGGTTCGTCGAGCAGGACGTGGAGACGGAGCAGGGAAAAAATGGCCCGGTAGTAAAGGTGGGCGTCGGCACTAAAATATCCGTAGACGACGGCCGTCGTGTTATGCTGGTCCCACTTCGCCAGGTTGACCTTCGGGTGCTCGAGCATCCGGATGAGCGGAAGACGCGAACGGAAGAGAAGGAGCGGCAGATAGGGCAGGACGCGCCCGACGTTGTTCTTGAACATCGTGTCGGCGTTGATGATCTCGAAGCCCGAATAGACCGAGACGTCGCCCCACGACCATTTGACCTTGGAGTAGGGATGGGCGATGACCGCAAAACCGCCGAGCGCCTGGATTTCGGGGACGGCGTCCTCGGCCTTTTGGGAGAAATTCCGGTCCGGCGTCCGGAAGCCGAGGGCGACCAGGTGGCCGCGGTTGACGCTGAGCTCGGACCCGGCTAGGACGAGGACACCGTCCTTCCGGCCCTGGCTCCGGAGGCTCTCGAAGTTTGGGTTGCCGTGGTCGGTCAGGATGAGGAAATCGAGTCTCTCGCGCGACGCCTGGGCGGTCAGCTCATCAACGGACGCGTGTCCGTCAGAGAACTTTGTGTGGATGTGGTAGACTCCCTCGACCTCGAGGGCGTTCTGGGCGGGCGCGGGGGGCGTGGCGTTGACGTAGGGTCGTGAGCCGAACGACTCGAAACCCAGCCAGCCGAGGTAGATAACGGGGATCGCGAGGACCGCGGCCAGGAGCTTTCTTTTCATCTTATTTTAGAGGGGGTCAGGTCCCCCCTGCTTGCCGCGAACGGCACTGTCATCAGGAACAAGAAGAGAACCAAGACCTCGGAGTCGCCGAAGTTGTACTCGAAAAGGCCGCTGACCACGAAAGCCGTCAGCCCGGCCAGCGCGGCCGCCGCGAGCGGGGTGACGACCGGGTCCCTTCCTCCGGCGCGCTCCTTGCCCTTGCCCCGGACCGAGGTGAGCTTCGCCAGCTCCAGGAACGTCCAGACGATGAACGCCAACCAGGCCAGGAGCGCCGGGATCCCCCTCTCGGCCGCGATCTGGACCGGGGTGTTGTGCAGGTGGACGTTGCGTTTGGCGTCCTCGGATAGCCCGTATTTCGGGTTCTGGAAGACCATGTCCACGGTGTCCGGCCCCGTCCCGAACAAAGGATAGTCGCGGATGATCTTAAGGCCGGCCTGGAAATACTCGACACGGATCCGGTTCGAGAACCCCTGCAGGGTGAAGATGCTGAGGGCCCTCTGTTTGACCGGGGCCGGGCTGGCGAAAAAGACGATGACGATGATGACCGGTACGGCGAGCACGAACTTCGGCTTGTAAAGAAAGACGAGGACGCACAACGCCACGGCCAGTCCGATCCAGGCGTTCCGGGTCAGGGTGAGCTCCAGGGCCGCCAGTGCCGCCACCGCGCCGGCTCCCCACAGCCATCGGACCTTCTTCCGCCCGAAGAACAGCATGGCCAGGGCCAGGGAGATGAACAGGACAAGGAGTCCCGCCTGGGTCATGTAGTGGCCCATGAACCCCTTGATCCTTTCGGCGGGAACGGCCTTGAAGACGAAATGATAGAACGAATACGCCATGCTCACGGCGGCCGAAACGAAGACCGCCAGGTTCGCCCTGCCGATCTCCTCGATCGAGCCGAGCGACATGTAGGCGACGGGGATGATGAGATAGAGGGCCAGCTGTCGAAGGTTAAAAAAGCTGACCGCCTGATTGACGGAAAAAGCGGCCGCCCCGACGGACAGGGCCGAATAGACGAGCAGGGGAATGAAGAACGCCGGGGCCCGGAACGGCCGTTTGTCCTTGATAATCCAAACAGCCCAGAGGACGATGGCCAGAAACAGGAAGCCCTCGGCCAGGCTGATGGAGATCATCGAAAAGAGTAGGCTCGCGGCCAGCACTTGCCCGGGCAGGGAGGCCCAGATGTCCTTTGAAGGGTCCCTTGTGAATAATTTCATGACGCGCCTTGTCTCCCGCCTATTATAACATCACAGGCTTCGAAGACCTCCTCCGGCGTGATCGTTCGCATGCAGCGGAGGTCTCCGTGAACGCACTTTCTCTGTTTGCACGGCCGGCAGTCCAGGTCCTTTTCGATCGTCCGCGCCTCCGCTCGCGGCTTCCAGGGCGCGACGTGCGCGGTTACGTTCGGCCCGAACCAGGCGACGATGGGCGTCCCGGTCGCGGCCGCGATGTGCATCGGCCCGCTGTCCGGCCCGGCGAAAAGCGCCGCGTGCGCGATGAGCTCCCGCGTTTCGGCCAGGTTGAGCCGGCCGACGAGAGAGAACGTCCCGGGCGCCCGCTCCAGGACCGCCGCCTCGATCGCCCGGTCCTCCTGGCCGCCGATGAGGATGACCCGGACTCCGGGACGCGTCTCGAGCAGGCGGACGAGCGCGGCCATGTTTTCCGCCCCCCAGTCACGGAATTTCGTTCCCGCCCCGATATGGAGGACAACGGGACGGCCTGTATCGCCGGTCGCGAGCCCGTTCTCGCCCAGGAACCGGCGGACCGTAGCCGCCTCTTCAGGCCTCGCCTCGGGGACGACGAGCCCCGAGACCTCGGTCACCGGGACGCCCAACGCCCGGACGAGGTTCACGTGGTTCTCGACGCTGTGGATGCGGACCCCGGCCGTGCGGCGCGGGACCCGGACGTCGTAGATGAAGCTCCGGTACTTGATCCCGTAACCGATCTTGATTGGCGCCCCGGAAAGAAGGGTCAGGAGAGAGGCGCGGGGGCCGCCGTGGAAATCGAGGACGGCATCGAACCGTGCCTTCCGGACGCGGCGGACGAGGGCGGCGAAATCGCGGCCCGTCTGACCCTTGGGGACGACGATGATCTCGGCCAGGTCGGGGTTGCCCTCGACGAGCCGGCGGTAGGGCTCTTCGACGACGTAGGCGAGCTCGGCTTGGGGAAGGGCGAGTTTGAGGGCCCGCACGGCCGGCGTCGTCATGATGATGTCGCCGATCCGCCGCAGACGGATGAGAAGGATCTTACGGAAGGTGGAAGGATCAGCCCTTGGTCTGTCTCTCGGGCTCAATGGAGGCCTCGTCGATGAGCATCACCGGAATGTCGTCCTGGATCGGGTAGACGCGGTGGCACTCCACGCACTTCAGGCCCTGTCCGTCGGCCGTCACCTTCACGTCGGCCTTACAATAGGGGCAGGCCAGGATGGCGAGCAGTTCCGGGTCCAAAGCCATGGGGATTCTCCTCTCGATATCTATCGTATCCGACCTTGCCGCCGACGTCAATAAAGATGCTATAATACACGCGTGAAGTTCGGCTTCATCGGCGCCTACGATCCCTCCTATCCGAGAAACGCCGTCATCCGGAAGGGATTGGCCGCCTTGGGCGACGAGGTGGCCGAGTACCCGGCGCCCCAAAGCCTCAAGGTCTGGCTCCGCTACCCGACGCTCCTGGCCCGCCTGGCGGCCGGCCCGCCGCGGTCGGGTCCCAGGATCCCCCTCTCGCGCCTCGACTGCCTCTTCGTCCCAGAATTCTGCCAGAAGGACGTCCCGCTGGGACGCTTCCTCGCGACCCTCCTGGCCAAGCCGCTCGTCTTCGACCCCCTCGCCCCCCGCTACGAGACCAAGATCCTCGACCGGAAGCGCCGGCCGCCGTCCTCTCTCCATGCCTGGTGGAACTTCCGGATCGACGCCTGGTCGTTCCGGCTCTCCGACCTCATCCTGGCCGACACCGGCGCCCACAAAGACCTGTTCTGCCGAGCGTACGGAGTGCCCGCCCGCAAAATCGGCGTCATTCCCGTCGGCTACGACGACGAGCTCTTCGATCCCGACCGCGTGCCGTCCGGCCCCCGAGACGACCCGTTCACCGTCCTCTTCTTAAGCTCATTCCTGCCGCTCCACGGCGTCGATTCGGCCGTCGAGGCCGCCCGCGTCGTCCTCGGCCGCGACCCTTCGGTCGTCTTCCGCTTCGTCGGCTCCGGCCAGACCTGGGTGCGGGCGAAGGAACTGGCCCTGTCGATCGGTGCCGCGAACTGCCGGTTTGAGCCCTGGGTGCCCTATCATGAGATCCCGGCCCTCATCGCCGCGTCCGACGTCTGCCTGGGCGTCTTCGGCCGGACGGCGAAGGCGCGCCGCGTCGTCCCACACAAGCTCTATCAATCGTTGGGCATGCGGAGACCTGTGATCACCGCCCGGACCCCGGCGGCGGAGGAGTTCTTCACCCACGGCGAGAACATCCTCCTCTGCGGCGAGCCTTACGCCGAAACGATCGCGGACGCCGTCCTCGCCCTGAAGAAGGACGCGGCCCTCGGCGAACGGATCGCCGCCGGCGGCCACCGTTTGGCCAGGGAGCGCTTCACACCGATCGCGCTGGCGTCGGCGCTTAAAAATATGATAAAAAAGATGTCGCCGCGGGCATAAGCCTGCGAATACGGCTTGCGCCGCTTAAGAGAATGATATGAAAGATAAAAACGCATATCAGACGTTCGGCGTGCCGGTGACGCTCGGTGCTTTCAAGGGCCGGGTCCATCCGGACTACAATACCCCCGAGTTCCTCCGCGCCCTTTCCAGAGGCCGCGCTCTTGTCTCCGGCCCCGCCGCCCGCGTCCTTCTCGACAAACGCAACCTGGTGGCCGCCGTTTCCATCCCGGTGTCCGGCCCGCCCCAAGCCGCTTCCGCCGTTGACGCCGTGGTCAAGGAGTTCCGTGCCTCGGGTTTCAAGAAGATCAAGACGCTCGTCGTCCCCGGCAAGGCCGCCAAGGCCTGGCGCGGGGCGGCCGCCTGTCTCGTCCGCAGGGTGCCGACGCCCCTCCCCCTGGCTTATCTCGAGCGCCGCGAGCGCGGTTTCGTCGTCGAAAGCTACTTCGTTGCCGCCCGGATCGCCGCCGCCCCGGAGGTCCGGAGCCTCCTCCGGACGCTCCCGCCCGAAGACCTTTCCCGGCTCCTGGCGGCGCTCGCCCGCTTCCTCGTCTTCGCCCACAACCAGGGCATCCT
>JALHVH010000279.1 GCA_022867105.1 Candidatus Aminicenantota bacterium | reverse complement strand
GGGGGTGGAGATGGTGATGCCCGGGGACAACGCGAACCTGGAGATCGAGCTGATCGCGGACGTGGCGATGGAGAAAGCGCTGCGGTTCGCCATCCGCGAGGGCGGCCGGACGGTGGGCGCCGGGACGGTCACGGAGATCCTTGAGTAGCGGGAGATGCGGGAAGCGGTCGAACGGCGGGAACAGCAAATCGGAGAACCGAGGAACGAAGATGGAAAAGATAAGAATAAGGCTAAAATCATTTGATCATCGGCTTTTGGACCAGTCGGTCAAGGATATCGTGGTCAAGGCCAAGAGGACGGGCGCCAACGTCGCCGGTCCCATACCCTTGCCGACGCGCATCCATCGGTTCTGCGTTCTCCGGTCCCCACACGTGGACAAGAGGTCGCGGGAACACTTCGAGATGCGGATCCACAAGCGCCTGATCGACATCAGCGAATACAACAACGAGACGATCGAAGAGCTTCAGAAATTGGACCTGCCGGCGGGGATCGACGTCGAGATCCAGGCCTTCGGCAATGCGGGAGACTGATCATGATCGAAGGTATCATCGGCAAAAAGATCGGCATGAGCCAGGTTTTCGATAACGAGGGCAACGTCGTTCCCGTCACGATCATCCAGGCGGGCCCGTGCACGGTCATTCAGAAGAAGACCAAGGCCAAGGAAGGCTACTCCTCTCTCCAGCTCGGCCTGGTCGAAGGGAAGGGCCGGAAGAAGCCCAACAAGGCCGAGCTCGGCCACTTCAAGAAGTCGGGCGTCCCTGTCCTCAAGACCCTGCGCGAGGTGCGTTGCTCGGAGCCTTCGGAGATCAAAGAGGGCGACCAGGTCCTGGTGGACATCTTTGCGGTCGGGGAGAAGGTGCACATCGTCGGGACGAGCAAGGGCAAGGGTTTCGCCGGCGTCGTCAAGAGGCACCATTTCGCCGGGGGCGGCGGCTCCCACGGCTCCATGTTCCACCGCGCGCCGGGCTCCATCGGCGCCTCGTCCTATCCGTCCCGCGTTGTCAAGGGCATGCGGATGGGTGGCCACATGGGAAGCGACCGCGTTACGGTCCAGAACCTTATCGTCATCGAGTTGGACAAGGAGAACAACCTGCTCGTGGTCAAAGGGGCGGTGCCCGGGGCCAAAGGCGGTTATCTACTGATCAAGAAGGGGAGTTTTCACCGCAAGGCTTCCTGACGGAAAGAGTGAACCATGCTTAAGCTACAAGTGTTGGACAAGAGCGGAAAGACGGCCCGCGAGATCGAGGTGCCGGAAGGTGTCTTCGCCTACCCGACCAAGGACCATCTGATCTACGAGGCGGTCATCAATTACCGAGCCAACCAGCGCCGCGGCACGGCAGCCACTAAGACGCGGAGCCTGGTGGCCGGGGGGGGAAAGAAGCCTTGGCGGCAGAAGGGGACGGGACGCGCCCGGGCCGGCAGCAACCGTTCGCCGCTCTGGAGGAAAGGCGCGACGACCTTCGGCCCGAAACCCAAGGACTATTCTTACGAGATCCCCAGGAAGGCCAAGAGGAACGCCCTCAAGTCGGTCCTCTCCCTAAAGTTCAAGGACAACCAGATCCTGGTCCTCCGGGAGCTCGACGTCCAGGAAGCCAAAACGAAGGCTGCGGTCCAGTGGCTCAAGAGCCTGAATCTGGACTCCGCCCTGGTCGTCGACCGCACCGAGAACAAGAACCTTTTCCTCGCCCTGAGGAACATCCCCAAGGTCAAGGCCGTGGACCCCAAGCAGCTCAACATCTACGACGTTTTGAACCATAAATGGCTTGTTTTCAGCGAACAGGCCCTTGAATCCGTCATGGAGAGATTAAAGTGAAGGACCATCATTCCATCATCCTGAGGCCCATCATCACGGAAAAGAGCACCCGGCTCAAAAAAGAGAACCGGGAGGTTTGTTTCGAGGTCCCCCGGGGCGCCAACAAGATCGAGATCAAGAAGGCCGTCGAACAGCTGTTCAAGATCAAGGTCGAGAGCGTCCGCACCCAGAACAAGACCGGGAAGGTCCGGCGGGTCGGACGGAACTCGGGCAGGACGAAAGGCTGGAAGAAGGCCTTTGTCAAGCTCAAAGAAGGCGAAAAAATGATCGAATATTTCGAGGCTGTCTAACATGGGTACCAAGACATACAGACCGGTCACCGCGGGCCTTCGCCACAGGACGGGCCACACGTTCGAGGAACTGACGACGGAGCGTCCCCACAAGTCCTTGCTCAAGTCCTTTTCGAAATCCGGGGGTCGCGACAGCCGTGGCCGCCTCTCGATCCGCAACAGGGGAGGCGGACACAAGCGGCTTTACAGGATCATCGACTTCAAGAGGGACAAGATTGATATCCCGGGCGCGATCGAGACCGTCGAATACGACCCGAACCGCTCGGCCTTCATCTCCCTTGTCAAATACAGGGACGGCGAGCGCCGCTACATCCTGTCGCCGTTGAACCTCAAGGTCGGCCAGGAGGTCGTTTCCTCCAACGCACAGGTCGACATCCTGCCCGGCAACGCCATGCCCCTCCGGTTCATCCCTCTGGGCACGATCATCCATAACATCGAAATGAAGAAGGGCAAGGGGGGCCAGATCGCCAAAACTGCCGGGGCCGGGGCCCAGATCCTGGCCAAGGAAGGGGATTACGCCCAGGTCCGCCTGCCATCCTCCGAGATCCGGAAGATCCACCTGGATTGCCGGGCGACGATCGGCCAGATCGGCAACCTGGACCATCAGAACATTTCCATCGGCAAGGCCGGCCGCAGCCGCTGGATGGGCCGGAAGCCCCACGTCCGCGGCACGGCCATGAACCCCGTCGACCATCCCCACGGCGGCGGTGAAGGCAAGTCCAAGGGCGGCCGCCATCCGGTCAGTCCCGAGGGGATCCCGACGAAGGGCTACAAGACGCGCCGGAACAAGAGAACCCAAGTCTTCATCATCAGGCGAAGGAGCAAATAACCATGGGCAGGTCGCTGAGCAAAGGTCCCTACGTAGATCCCAAGCTGATGGAAAAAATCGCAGCCTCCGACGCCAAGGACGAGAAGCGGAAGGTCATCAGGACCTGGTCGCGCCGTTCCACGGTCATCCCCGAGATGGTCGGCATGACCATCGGCGTCCACAACGGGAGAAAGTTCATCCCCGTTTTCATCACGGAGAACATGGTCGGGCACAAGCTCGGCGAATTCTCCCCGACCCGGACGTTCAAGGGGCACACCTCCAAGACCGCCCGGCAGCTCAAAGTGGGTAAGTAAGATGAAAGACGAACACACCATCTCTCAAGCCGCTGCCCGCCACGTGAGGATGAGCCCACGGAAGGGCCGCCTGGTGGCGGACCTCATCCGGGACCGCACCGTCGGCGAAGCGCTGACCATCCTCCGCTTCGCGGAGAAGAAGAAGTTGAGCGGGATCATCGAGAAGGTCCTGCGCTCAGCCATCGCCAACGCCCAACAGAAGGTCTCTAATATCGACGTCGACAATCTGTTCATCTCCAAGATAACCATCGACGGCGGGCCGATGATGAAGAGGATCCGTCCGGCACCGATGGGACGGGCCTACCGGGTGTTGAAGAGGACGAGCCACGTCCGCATATTTTTGGAAGAGAAAAAAGGGAGATAAACCGTGGGACAGAAGACGCATCCATTCGGTTTCAGGTTGGGATTCAACAAGTCATGGAGTTCCCGGTGGTTCTCCAAGGGGCCCGAATACGCCCGGCTCATCCACGAGGACCTTCTGATGAAGAAGGCCGTCAAGGAGAGGTACTACCACGCCGGCATCTCCGCGATCGATGTCGAGCGGGTGGGCCCCAAGATCCGGATCATCATCCACACGGCCCGCCCGGGGATCATCATCGGCCGGGGCGGCAAGGAGATCGAGAGTCTGAAGGGATTCCTGGAAGGGATCGCCAAGAAGAACGTCTACGTGGACATCCGGGAAGTGGATAAGCCGGAGCTCGATGCCCTCCTCGTCGGTGAGGGGATCGGGGTCCAGCTCGAGAAGCGCATCGCCTACCGGAGGGCCATGAGGAAGGCGCTGGACATCGCCATGAAAATGGGCGCCAAGGGCATCAAAGTCATGTGCGCGGGCCGGTTGGGCGGCGTCGAGATCGCCCGTTCGGAATGGTACCTTAAGGGCCGGCTGCCCCTCCAGACCCTGAGGGCCGACATCGATTATGCGTTCACCGAGGCCTTCACGACCTACGGCCAGATCGGCATCAAGGTGTGGATCTACAGGGGCGACGTGGAGAAGGCGAAAATGACGTCCCAGATGGCGGAGGTTGAGGAGATCTAGCCATGTTAATGCCAAGCAAAGTCAAGTTCAGGAAGCAGCAGCGCGGCCGCATGAGGGGCAAGGCCTACCGGGGCGGGACCCTGTCCTTCGGGGAATACGGACTCCAGGCCATGGAGCCGTGCTGGCTGACGGCTCGGCAGATCGAGGCCGGCCGCATCACGATCACCCGGCACATGAAGAGGCGCGGCAAACTGTGGATCCGGACCTTCCCCTGGAAGGCCGTCACCAAGAAGCCGACGGAGGTCAGGATGGGAAAGGGCAAGGGGGACCCCGAGTTCTGGGTGGACGTCATCCGGCCCGGCAAGATGCTGTTCGAACTGGAAGGCGTCCCCGAGGACGTGGCCCGTGAGGCCATGAGGCTGGCCGGCCATAAGCTGCCCATCAAGACCCGCTTCGTATCCAGAGAAGCGAGAGAACTCCGATGAAGATACGCGAATTCAAGGAACTATCGGCGGACGAGCTCACGGCGAAAGAGGCCGAACTCCGGGACCAGCTCTTCAAGCTTCGCTTCCAGAAATCCCTCGGACAGCTGGATAATCCCATGAAGCTCAAGAACGTCAAGAAAGACATCGCTCGGATCAAAACTCTATTGAATCGGCCGGGCAAAGGGACGGAATAAAGAATGGATGCCAAAGAACAAAAAAGGAAGACCACCAAGGTGGGGACCGTCATCGGCAAGAAGATGATGAAAACCGTCACGGTCCTGGTCGAGAGGCAGGTCCGTCACCCGCTGTACAAGAAGACCATCCGGAGGAGGAAGAACTTCCTCGTCCACGACGAGGCCGACACGTGCAAGGTCGGCGACGTCGTCCGCATCGTCGAGACGCGGCCGATCAGCAAGAGGAAGACGTGGAGGGTCCTGGAGATCGTCGGGTTGTCTTCTCGCGGGAGTGAACCCTTGGAGAATGGGGAAGTCAAATGATCCAAATGCGAACCATGCTCAAGGTCGCCGACAACTCCGGCGCCCGGAGGATCATGGCCATCACGCCCATCGGGGGCGGGGTGGGCCGGATCGCCACGATCGGCGACATCGTTTCGGCCTCAGTCAAGGAGGCCGACCCGGAAAGCAAGATCCCGAAGGGGAAGGTCATCCGGGCGGTCATCGTCCGGACCCGTAAGGAGCTGCGGCGCAAGGACGGCTCCTACATCCGTTTCGAGGACAACGCGGCCGTCATCATCGACAAGACCGGCGAGCCCGTCGGGACCCGCGTCTTCGGGCCCGTGGGCCGCGAGTTGAGGGAGAAGAAGTTCATGAAGATCGTTTCCTTGGCTCCGGAGGTCCTCTGATGGACAGGATCCGTTTGAAAAAGAACGACGTGGTCATCGTCAAGAAGGGCAAGGACAAGGGGAAGACGGGCAAGATCATGGTGATCAAGCCCGAGACCGGGCGGGTGATCGTGGAGAAGATCAACTACGTCAAGGAGTTCATCCGACCGGACAGGAGCAAGAATGTCCAAGGCGGGATCATGGACAAGGAGGCCCCCATCGCCGCCTCCAACCTGATGCTTTACTGCGCCGACTGCGAACAGGGCGTGAGGGTCAGGACGAAGACGCTCGAGGACGGGACGAGGATCCGGGTCTGCGTCAAGTGCGAGTCGAGCCTGGAAAAGCTGTAACGAGGGATAACCGATGAGTCGCCTTTATGAAAAGTACATGAAAGAGGTCGTTCCGGAACTCCGGAAGGAGCTGGACATCACGAACGTCATGGCCGTCCCCCGCCTGGAGAAGATCATCGTGAACGTGGGAGTCGGGGACGCCATCCAGAACATCAAGCTCCTGGACACGGCCAAGGCCGAGCTCGGTCTCATCACGGGCCAGATGCCGGCCATCGGCCGGGCCAAGAAGTCGATCGCCGCGTTCAAGCTGCGCAAAGGGCAGCCCGTCGCCTGCTACGTCACCCTGCGGAGAAGGAGGATGTACGAGTTCCTGGACAGGCTCATGAACATCGTCCTGCCCCGCGTCCGCGATTTCCGCGGCGTCCCCCCCGGCTCCTTCGACGGGAGGGGGAACTACACGTTGGGCATAAGGGACCAGCTCGTGTTCCCGGAGATCGATTACACGAAGGTGGAGCGGCCCCGGGGGATGAACATCACGATCGTGACCTCGGCCCGCAACGACAAGGAAGCCCATGCCCTGTTGAAGAAACTGGGCATGCCGTTCCGAGAGGCTTGATAAGAGAAGGATAAAAATGTCGACAACAGCACGTGTGGCCAAATACCTCAGGAAACCCAAGTATGCCGTCCGGATAAGAAAGCGGTGCCGGATCTGCGGACGCTCCAGGGGCTATTATCGCAAGTTCGATATGTGCCGCCTCTGCTTCCGCGAGCTGGCCCTGAAGGGCGAGATCCCGGGGATCACCAAGGCCTCCTGGTAAATTTGGGGAAAGGATAAGCTCATGAGTCAAACGGATCCAATCGCCGATATGTTGACCCGGATTCGGAACGCCGTCCAGGCGAGAAAGAAAGAGGTCAGCCTCCCTTCGTCCGGGATCAAGATCGAGATCGCCAAGATCCTCCGGGAAGAGGGGTTCATCAGGAATTACAAGGTCATCGAGGACAAGAAACAGGGCATCCTGAACATCATACTGAAGTACGCTGAGGACAACCAGAACGTGATCACGGGAATCCGCCGGGTCAGCAGCCCCGGCTGCCGCATCTACTGCACCAAGGACTCCGTCCCCAAGGTCCTGGACGGATTGGGGCTCGCCATTGTCTCCACGTCCAAGGGGCTTATGTCGGGCCAAAAATGCGAGGAGGCGGGGATCGGCGGCGAGGTCCTGTGCTCGATCTGGTAGGATCCTGAACGCGAGGGAAGAAAATGTCGAGAGTGGGAAAGAAAACGATCAAGTTGCCGGATGGGGTGAAGGCCGTCCTGCATCCGGACCGTATCGAGTTCGAGGGAAAGAAGGGAAAGCTGTCATCCCCGCTCTATCCCGGGATCCAGGCCGCCCTGGAGGGAAACGTGCTCAGCCTGAAGAGGGCCGATGACAGCAAGGAACAGAAAGCCCTCCACGGGCTATGCCGCAGCCTGGCCCAGAACGCGGTCCTGGGCCTGTCGGCCGGCTTCTCCAAACAGCTGGAGATCGTGGGCGTCGGCTACCGGGCCAAGGTCGAAAAGAACAGGCTGGAGATGAACCTGGGTTTCGCCAAGCCCGTCGTCTATGACATCCCGGAAGGCATCGAGATCGTCGCCGAAAAGCCGACCTTCCTCACGATCCGGGGGATCGACAAGCAGCTCGTGGGCCACGTGGCCTACGAGATCAAGAGCTTCCGGAAGCCGGACCCGTACAAGCAGAAGGGGCTCCGGTACGCCGGCGAGAAGCTGATCAAGAAAGAACGAAAGGTAGGGGTGACCGGTGCTTAAAGAACGATCGACGATCAAGAAGGTCAGGAAGAACCGCCTGAGGAAGAGGATCGTGAAAAGGTCCCGGGGAACGGTCGAACGGCCCCGCGTCCACGTCTTCAAGAGCAACACTTACGTTTACACGCAGGTCGTCAACGATAAGGACCACGCCGTCCTGGCGGCCGCCTCGAGCCAGGAGAAGGAGTTCAAAGGCAGGAGCAAGAACACCAAGAACAAGGCCGCCTGCGCCCTCCTTGGCGAGATGCTGGCCAAAAGGCTCAAGGCGAAGAAGATCGGGCGTGTCGTCTTCGACCGCGGCACTTATCTCTATCACGGCCGGATCAAGGCCCTGGCCGATGCCATGAGGAAAGAAGGCATCGATTTTTAAGCGGGAACCTATCAAGGAGGAATGAGCGTGCGCAAAGACGAGTTCAGGAGGGCCGGAGCCGGAGCCCAAGGAGATGAACCGGAATATAAGGACCAGGTCATCTCGATTCGCCGAGTGACCAAGGTCGTCAAGGGAGGCAAGAACCTCAGCTTTTCCGCCCTTGTGGCCGTAGGCAACGAGCGCGGGAAGGTCGGCATCGGGAAGGGAAAGGCCCGGGAGGTCCCCCAGGCCATCGCCAAAGCCGTCCAGGACGCCAAGAAGAACATGATCGACGTCCCCCTGGCGGAGACCACCATCCCGCACCTGATCAAGGGCATCGACGGGGCGGGCGTCGTCATCCTCAGGCCCGCGTCCAAGGGGACCGGCGTCATCGCCGGCGGGGCCGTCCGGATCATCATGCAGCTGGCGGGGATCAAGGACATCCTGACCAAGTCCATTCGCAGCAGCAACCCGATCAGCGTGGCTAACGCCACGATCGGAGCCTTGAAGATGATCAAAAGCCCCGACAGTGTGGCGAAAATGAGAGGGAAAACGAAGGGTGTGTCATGGCAATAAGGAAGAAAACCGCGAAGGCGCCCGAAGGCCCGGCCTTCATCAGGGTCAAGCTTGTCCGAAGCTTGATCGGGTACCCAGCGAAACAGCGTCTCGTGGCCCGAGGCCTCGGACTGAGAAAGCTCAATTCGGAAGTTGTCCGCCCCAATACGCCTGAGATCCGGGGCATGGTCCAGAAGATCATCCACGTATTGAATGTGGATGCCGTGGAGGGAAAATGAACCTCAGCCATTTGCGTCCAGCAGCCGGATCGAAGAAGAACAGGAAAAGGGTCGGGCGCGGGCCCGGGTCCGGGACGGGCAAGACGGCCGGCGCCGGGTCCAAGGGACAACTCCAGGGCGCGGGCTACTCCCGCAGCTGGGCCTTCGAGGGCGGCCAGATGCCCCTCGCCCGCAGGATCCCCAAGCGCGGTTTCACGAACATCCACCGCGTGGAGTACGTTGAGGTGAACCTGGACCGCCTGGACAAGGTCGGGAAGGACGAGGTCCATCCCAAGGACCTGGTCGAAGCGGGCCTGATCAAGAGGGCCTCCGACCGGGTCAAGATCCTCGGCCGGGGGAACCTGACCTCCGCCAAGACTGTCCATGCCCATAAATTCTCTGAATCCGCCAAGACGAAGATCGAAGAGAAGGGCGGCCAAGTCCGTATCATCGGGAAACGCTAATGCTCGACAGTATCAGAAACATCTTCAGCATTCCGGAACTTCGGAAGAGAGTCATCTTTACCCTCCTCCTGCTGGCCGTCTACAGGGTGGGCGCCCAGATCCCCAACCCCGGGATCAGCGCCTCGGCCCTGGCTGAGTTCTGGCAGGCCCAGAAGGGGTCCATCCTGGGATTCATCGACCTTTTCTCCGGGAGGAACATGTCCCGGATGACCATCTTCGCCCTGGGCATCATGCCATACATCAGCTCGTCCATCATCCTGCAGCTCCTCCAGGTCGTCTGGCCCTATCTCGAGCGGCTGTCCAAGGAAGGCGAGCTCGGCCGGAAGAAGATCACCCAGTATACCCGCTACGGCACGATCGCCATCTGCCTGATCCAGGCCTTCGGCATCTCCATCTTCCTCGAAGCGCTGAAGAGCCCCGGCGGGGCGCCCATCGTCCCCAATCCGGGACTGGGCTTCAAGCTCCTGACCATCCTGACCATGACCACCGGCACGGTCTTCGTCATGTGGCTCGGCGAGCAGATCTCCGAGCGGGGCATCGGCAACGGCATCTCGCTGATCATCTTCGCCGGGATCGTCGTCGATTT